>NZ_JAFGYW010000168.1:0-530 GCF_017491595.1 Pseudomonas sp. 51_B | reverse complement strand
CCTCCAAACTTATTTAGAATAAACCACCGATTGCGTTACCAACACTCCCAAGAGCGCCGCTAACCATATCAACCAGTGCATTTTTATTTGCTTCGCTTCCCTTCAAATTCCACTCAGACGAGTCACAAAGGAACTTCCACTCAATTTCATTTAACTCAGCCCCGTACATGATATTGGGCCAACCACCAATGTAACACTCAACTGATGTGAATACAGGGACACCAGCTTCATCTTTAAGCATTATTTCGAGCCTAACTTTTCCCTTTGATGTTTGTTCAAGCTCAAGCACTTTTCCGAGAATTGTATTGACTTCTATACTTTGTGGGATAGTGAGTAGGATGGTGCAAGATGTGTCACGGCTGATTTCTTTTGCGTGCTTACCACGAATACCACGAATCTGTTTTACAAACTCTGTATTACGTTGAATGGCAATTCTGTTCCAACCACTAACTCTGTACCCACCAAAGATAAGAGCTACTTGGTCTGGACTATATGTAAGGATATCTGCTGCCATTTAATCACCTATAGGA
>NZ_JAFGYW010000167.1:0-531 GCF_017491595.1 Pseudomonas sp. 51_B | reverse complement strand
CCCTTCGCGCGCAGCGCTTCGCGCAGCGGCTCGAAGTTCTCGATGATGCCGTTGTGCACGAGCGCGAGCGCGTCCGACGAGAAGATCGGATGCGCGTTGTGCGTGACGGGCGCGCCGTGCGTCGCCCAGCGCGTGTGCGCGATGCCCGTCTCGCCTTCGAGATGCGATTCGCGCACCTGCGCGTCGAGATCGGCCACCCGCGCGACGCTGCGCGCGCGCTTGGGCGTGCCCGGCGCGGGGGCGCCGGCGTCGAGTACCGCGACGCCGCATGAGTCGTAGCCGCGATACTCGAGACGGCGCAGCCCTTCGATCAGCACCGGAACGATGTTACGTTGCGCAACTGCGCCGACAATCCCGCACATGAAAAGCTATCCTTCGAAACTCGACAATGATGCAGGCGCGCCGCTGCGCGCCCGAAAAACGGTTCAGCTCTTCTTCTTGACGGGGCGCACGTAGCCGCTCTTCGCGGTCTGCGTCTTGTCGTTGAGCACGAGCATGTCCGCGGCGACGTCCTTCCATACGGTCGTGCCC
>NZ_JAFGYW010000166.1:0-531 GCF_017491595.1 Pseudomonas sp. 51_B | reverse complement strand
GACCTTCACTGAGGTCGCCGGGCTTGAGGCTGACCGAGCCCGGCGTGCTCGAACCCTTGTAGCCACGCCATGGCTTGTCCCATGCGTCTTGGCCGATAACCTGCGCCGGCACCGCCACCAGTTGCGCGCCTTGTTCATCGAGGGTGCGGTAGTTGCCGGGGTACCAGCTGTCACTGCCGATCAGGATGCCCAAGCGTCCGGCCGGTGTGTCGACGACCTGGATGGCGTGTTTGTCTTCGGCCTGAATCACACCTTGCTGATCGAAGATTGGATGCATCTGCCGCTGCGGCTGGCCCAATGGCACGCCGTCGCGACCAAACACCACGCTGCTGTTGAACAGGGCGCCGCTGCCGGGCCTGAGCCGGCCGTCGCGGATGCTTGGCTCCGGCAGCACGATGGACCCGGCGACCAGAGTGACCTGGAACTCCTTGGCCAGACCGCCGAACAGCGCCTGGTAATCCTTGGCCATGGCCTTGGCTTTCATCCGCCGCTAAGCATCATCCAGCCGTTCCTCGCCCTTGGCCCGCAGCC
>NZ_JAFGYW010000165.1:0-531 GCF_017491595.1 Pseudomonas sp. 51_B | reverse complement strand
CACCATGTCGATTGACGCGTCGGGCAGCATGCGCGCGAGCGTGAGCGCATCCATTGCGTGAAGTCGGTCGAGTAGCGGGGAAAGATCGGCCGCGGGCGCGGCGTCGGTAGCGTGAATCGTCATCGTGTTGCGAGAGTGGAAATGCGCGCGCGGCACGAGCCGCCCGCACTGTTGCGTGTGTCGAGCGGCCATTGTCGACGCACGTTTCATTGCGCGGATCACGAGTGCGCTGTACCCGGCGGCACGACAAAGGCGAGTGCTCGCGCCACGCGCGGGCGACCGGCACCATTGCCGGTATGGATGCGAACGAAATTCAACGGCAAGCACGCAACGCCGTGCGCAAAGGCTCGATTCTCGATGTCGACCACAAGGCGGCGCTTTGCCGCGTGGCGATCGGCGAATCGGACGACGACGGCCTGCAAACGAACTGGATTCCCTGGCTCACGCCCTCGGCCGGCGCGACGCGCGAATGGCTGCCGCCGACGAAGGGCGAGCAAGTCGTCGTGCTCGGCGCGATGGGCGACCTTGCGC
>NZ_JAFGYW010000164.1:0-532 GCF_017491595.1 Pseudomonas sp. 51_B | reverse complement strand
GTGGTCACCGGCACGGTGATCGCCAACAGGACCGGGATCAACCAGGCATGCACCACTGGTGCGGATTTCAATGCCGAAAAGCAGATGATCGACGCCAGTGCCACACACCAGGCACCGAGTGTCGAGGCCAGCGCTGGCGGGTGCATACGCTGGAAGTAATCCTTCATGCGCAGCAATCCTGTTGCGCCCAGCAGGGTAAACACGCCGCTGAGCACCAGCAGCACCGCCACCGGAATCTCGACCCACAAAGACAATTCGGTATTCATTCGATCACCTCGCCACGCAGCAGGAATTTCGCCAGGGCAAAGGAGCCGACGAAGCCGAACAGCGCGATCAGCAGCGCCGCTTCGAAGTAGGTATCACTGGCGTAACGAATGCCCAGGGTCAGCATCATCAGCATCGCGACGATATACAGGTAATCCAGCGCCAGTACCCGATCCTGTGCTGACGGGCCTTTGAACAGGCGCACCAGGGTCAGCGCCATCGCCACGCAGTACAGAAACAGCGTCAGCAGAATCGCATTCGACAGCAA
>NZ_JAFGYW010000163.1:0-532 GCF_017491595.1 Pseudomonas sp. 51_B | reverse complement strand
GTACCATCAGGCAGAAAAAAACCGCCGCCCCTTTGAGCTGGACGGCGGTTTTTTTGTTTCAGACGGCGCTTACACCGTATCCACCTTCAAGGAATGATCATTAAGCATGCCGCTGATGATCGTCGCCGTGTCATGCCCCCCAGCCACCATGCCGCCCGCCCCGGGTGTCACGCCGTAGTGGCTGGCGAGGTTGACGCCGGCCAGGTCGATGGTCTGGTTCGGCGTGCCGCCGGCCATGGCGCTGACGTCGATGCTGGTCATCACCGAGGCGCCGCTGCCGCTGACGGTGAAGTGCAGATAGTCGTCCAGCGACGCGGTGCTGGCGTTTTCGCCTTGCAGCAGTTGCGACAGGTCGAGTTTGTCGGTGCCGGGGGTGAAGTCGGTGATCAGGTCGTGGCCGCTGTTGCCCTTGAGCCACTGGAAGGTGTCAGCCCCTGCCCCGCCTGTCAGCGTATTGTTGCCCATGCCACCGATCAGCAAGTCATCGCCAGCGCCGCCATTGAGGAAGTCGTTGCCGAGGCCGCCGTTGATC
>NZ_JAFGYW010000162.1:0-533 GCF_017491595.1 Pseudomonas sp. 51_B | reverse complement strand
CCTGAAGGCCGCGAAGAAACCTTGAAATCACTGGAATCCAATGTGGGAGCGAGCCTGCTCTCGAAAGCGGAATATCAGACAGATCAGATGTCACTGACAGACCGTATTCGCGAGCAGGCTCGCTCCCACAGGGGGATTTCGCTGGTTCAGGCGATTTGAGCCTTTGAAGCGACTTCATCAAACGTCACCTCATTCAGCGCATCCTCCTGCTCATCCAGCACCTGACGCGGATGGTCGTTGCCGGGGATGCTGCTGTCGATCAGGCTCAGCAGGCTGGAGCCGCGCGGGGTCAGAATGAAGTTGTTGCCAGTACTGCCCTCGTGATCCGGCCGTGGCTCGATGAATCCGCGCTCCAGCAAGAGCTTTTCATAATCACAGGCCAGGGTTTTCAAGTGATCGAGATTGTCGATCGGCTCGCCGGCGCTGGCTTTCTCGGCCGCGTAGTCTTCGGCATAAGCCCGGGGAGCGAAGCTGTGGCCAGCGCTGTTCTGCACTTCATGCAGCAAACGTTCAATCAAATCCCAGTTATAAGT
>NZ_JAFGYW010000161.1:0-534 GCF_017491595.1 Pseudomonas sp. 51_B | reverse complement strand
GAAATACATCGTCCCGAGGGCTTCGGCGTGATGGTGCCCCTTCCGGTTTTTTCGTCATAACTGCTGAAAATACCTTTCATTGTCGTGCTCCCTTGCACTCGCCTGCCTGACAGCGTCAGTGCGTGCCTGCACCTTGCATCAAACTGCAAAATCACGACGAGCGCACCTGTCAGAGTTGACAGTAAAGGGAGATCTCAGACCAATGGCTGCACAACGACGTCAGGAGTCGCGACGCAGATCCGGCGGAATCGGCAAGTCGTCCTTGAGCGGATCCGGCCGTTTGCCCTTGCCTGCCTGGTGCTGGCGGATCTGGTAGACGTAGGCCAATACCGGCGCCACTGCCAGATACAGCCCGCCAGGAATTTCCTGCTCAAGCTCAGTTGAGTAATAGATCGAGCGCGCCAGCGCCGGCGATTCAAGCAGCATGACGTTGTTGGCCACTGCGATTTCGCGGATTTTCAGGGCGATGAAGTCGCTGCCCTTGGCCAGCAGCACCGGTGCGCCGCCCTTTTCCGAGTCGTATTTGAGTGCGAC
>NZ_JAFGYW010000160.1:0-534 GCF_017491595.1 Pseudomonas sp. 51_B | reverse complement strand
AACCCGAGGCCACCGCCGAAGTGCTCGATGCCGAGGGCTGGTTCAAGTCTGGCGATATCGCCGTGATCGACCCGGACGGTTTTGTGCGCATCGTCGATCGCAAGAAGGACATGATCATCGTCTCCGGCTTCAACGTGTACCCCAACGAAATCGAAGACGTGGTCATGGCCCACCCGAAAGTCGCCAACTGCGCGGTCATCGGCGTGCCGGACGAGCGTTCGGGAGAGGCGGTGAAGCTGTTTGTGGTAGCGCGGGAGAGCGGGGTCAGCCTGGAAGAGCTGAAGGCGTACTGCAAAGAGAATTTCACGGCCTACAAGGTGCCGAAACACATCGTGTTGCGTGAGTCGTTGCCGATGACGCCTGTAGGGAAAATTCTGCGGCGCGAGTTGCGGGATATCGCATAAAGGTTACAAGCGAAAAGATCGCAGCCTTCGGCAGCTCCTACAGGACACGCATTCCAAATGTAGGAGCTGCCGAAGGCTGCGATCTTTTGCTTTTACACCCCATGACTACGGGGCTTTCACGGTTTAATAG
>NZ_JAFGYW010000159.1:0-536 GCF_017491595.1 Pseudomonas sp. 51_B | reverse complement strand
GCAGGTGCAAGGCCTCGTCGCGGTGTGGCACGCGTTGATGTTGCAGGGCTTCGACCAGATGCTCCATTGCTTCGGCGAGCAACGCTGCGCCGTAGAACTCGACCATTTGCAGACTGCCGTGGACCTGATGAATGTACGCCAGGCACTCGTCCAGCCCGGGGAAGGCCTGCGGATCGTCGAGCACGGCCTCGATCGCCTGATGCGCCAGCTTCAGCGTTTCGGCAATTTCGCCCTTGACCCATTCCAGGGCCACGTAGTCGTGCCGATCACCCATAACCACTCCACTCACGCTTTATCTGTCGCCGCCGGCAAGGTGAAACCGGACACCGAACGGCGCAACTGACTGGCCATTTTCGCCAGGTTGCCGATGCTCTCGGCGGTGGCCGTGGACCCCGACGAAGTCTGCGAGGTGATCTGCTGGATCACGTTCATCGTCAGCGAGATCTGCCCGGCCGAAGACGTCTGCTGTTGCGCCGCGTTGGAAATGCTCTGGATCCGCGCCGCGAGGGTCTTGGCCCCGCCTTCGCTTTCTTCCA
>NZ_JAFGYW010000015.1:0-117213 GCF_017491595.1 Pseudomonas sp. 51_B | reverse complement strand
CCTGCCCCCTTTCTTGCACCCCCTCCGAACACAACTAAGCTTGTTGCCTCAGTGGTGATCGCTGTGCAAACCGCGCAGCAGACAGGCTGCACAGCCCGACGCCACCGCAAAAAAAGCCTGACCGATCGATCAGAAAAAGTTGAAAAACGGTACACATTACAAATATTTATTTGTGTACAATTGTCCCGACCCTTTCACGTGGGACATCGACGAAAGGGCCCGGACACGGGTCGGCGCCTACAGCCTTGCGTTGCCGTAACCCCAGTGGTCAACGCGACCGGCGCCGATTTTCGACCAACAAGAACACCAAAACCGTGGAACCTTAGCATGAGCACAGCAATCAGTCCGACTGCTTACAACTATAAGGTCGTCCGCCAGTTCGCCATCATGACGGTGGTCTGGGGGATCCTTGGCATGGGCCTGGGCGTCTTCATCGCCTCGCAGCTGGTGTGGCCGCAATTGAACCTGGATCTGCCCTGGACCAGCTTCGGCCGCCTGCGCCCACTGCACACCAACCTGGTCATTTTTGCCTTCGGTGGCTGTGCGCTGTTTGGCACCAGCTATTATGTGGTGCAGCGTACCTGCCAGACCCGGCTGATCTCCGACGGCATGGCCGCCTTCACCTTCTGGGGTTGGCAGGCGGTAATCGTCGGTGCGCTGATCACTTTGCCGATGGGCCTGACCACGACCAAGGAATACGCCGAGCTCGAATGGCCGCTGGCAATACTGCTGGCCATTGTCTGGGTCACCTACGGGCTGGTGTTCTTCGGCACCATCGTCAAGCGCAAGACCAAGCACATTTATGTCGGCAACTGGTTCTACGGCGCCTTCATCGTGGTCACCGCGATGCTGCATATCGTCAACCACATCTCGCTGCCGGTCAGCCTGTTCAAGTCGTACTCGGCCTATGCAGGCGCCACCGATGCGATGATTCAATGGTGGTACGGCCATAACGCGGTAGGCTTCTTCCTCACCACGGGCTTCCTGGGGATGATGTACTACTTCGTGCCCAAGCAGGCCGAGCGGCCAATCTATTCCTATCGTCTGTCGATCGTTCACTTCTGGGCGCTGATCACCCTGTACATCTGGGCCGGCCCACACCACTTGCACTACACCGCCCTGCCGGATTGGGCGCAGTCGCTGGGCATGGTGATGTCGATCATTCTTCTGGCGCCAAGCTGGGGCGGCATGATCAACGGCATGATGACGCTCTCCGGCGCCTGGCACAAATTGCGCACCGACCCGATCCTGCGCTTTTTGGTGGTATCGCTGGCGTTCTACGGGATGTCCACCTTCGAAGGCCCGATGATGGCCATCAAAACCGTGAATTCGCTGTCGCACTACACCGACTGGACTATCGGCCATGTGCATGCTGGCGCGCTGGGCTGGGTAGCGATGATCTCGATCGGTGCGGTTTACCACATGATCCCGAAACTCTACGGCCGCGAGCAGATGCACAGCATCGGCCTGATCAACGCACATTTCTGGCTGGCGACCATCGGCACCGTGCTGTACATCGCCTCGATGTGGGTCAACGGTATCACCCAAGGCCTGATGTGGCGCGCCATCAACGATGACGGCACGCTCACCTACTCCTTCGTCGAAGCGCTGCAGGCCAGCCACCCTGGCTATATCGTCCGCGCCTTGGGCGGCGCGTTCTTCGCCAGCGGCATGCTGCTGATGGCCTACAACGTGCTGCGTACCGTTCGGGCCGCCAACCCGGTGCAGGCTGAGGAAGCCGCCAAGATCGTCGTCGTGGGAGCGCACTGATGAAGCATGAAGCCGTCGAGAAGAACATAGGCCTGCTGGCCTTCTTCATGGTCATCGCCGTGAGCGTCGGTGGCCTGACCCAAATCGTCCCACTGTTTTTCCAGGACGTAACCAACAAACCGGTCGAAGGCATGAAGCCGCGCACCGCCCTGGAAGTTGAAGGCCGCGATATCTACATCCGTGAAGGCTGTGTCGGCTGCCATTCGCAAATGATCCGCCCGTTCCGCGCCGAAACCGAGCGCTATGGCCACTATTCGGTTGCCGGTGAAAGCGTTTGGGACCACCCGTTCCTGTGGGGCTCCAAACGCACCGGGCCGGACCTTGCCCGCGTCGGCGGCCGCTACTCCGACGACTGGCACCGTGCGCACCTGTACAACCCGCGCAACGTGGTGCCGGAATCGAAGATGCCTGCCTATCCATGGTTGGTAGAGAACAAGCTCGACGGCAAGGACACCGCGAAAAAGCTGGAAGTGCTGCGCACCCTCGGCACCCCGTACAGCGACGCCGACATCGCCGGCGCCCGCGACGCGGTCAAAGGCAAGACCGAAATGGACGCTCTGGTGGCGTACCTGCAGGGCCTTGGCACCATCATCAAAAGCAAACGGTGAGGCTCAATGGACATCGGGATGATTCGTGGCCTGGGTACCGTCGTGGTGATGGTGGCTTTCGTGGGCCTGGCGTTGTGGGTATTCAGCCCACGGCGCAAGAAGGATTTCGACGAAGCGACCCAACTGCCCTTCGCGGATGATCCCGAGGCCAGCAAGCACGTCGAGCAAGTGAAAGCTTCTGGGAGCAAACAACAATGACAACCTTCTGGAGTCTGTACGTTACCGTCCTGACCCTGGGCACCATCTTCGCCCTGACCTGGCTGTTGCTGTCGACCCGCAAGGGCCAGCGTGAAGAGGTCACCGACGAAACCGTCGGGCATGCCTTCGACGGTATCGAGGAATACGACAACCCACTGCCCAAGTGGTGGTTCTGGCTGTTCGTCGGCACCATCATCTTTGCCTTGGGCTACCTGGTGCTGTACCCCGGCCTGGGCAATTGGAAAGGCATTCTGCCGGGCTACTCGTACCTGGATAACGACAAGCAGACCGAGTTCTCCAACGGCCAGGCCGGCTGGACCGGCGTGCATGAGTGGGAAAAGGAAATGGCCAAGGCCAACGCGCGCTTCGGGCCAATCTTCGCCAAGTACGCCGCCATGCCCATCGAGGAGGTGGCCAAGGACCCACAAGCATTGAAAATGGGCGCACGCCTGTTCGCCTCCAACTGCTCGGTGTGCCACGGCTCCGACGCCAAGGGCGCCTTCGGCTTCCCTAACCTCACCGACAACGACTGGCGTTGGGGTGGCGAGCCTGAAACCATCAAGGCCACCATCATGGGCGGTCGCCACGGCGTGATGCCGGCTTGGGGCCAGGTCATCGGTGACCAAGGGGTGGCTGATGTGGCGGCGTTCGTGGTCAGCAAGCTCGATGGCCGCACGCTGCCCGAAGGCGTCAAGGCCGATGTCGAAAACGGGCAGAAGATCTTTGCCACCAACTGCGTGGCTTGCCACGGGCCGGAAGGCAAAGGCACGCCCGCCATGGGCGCGCCCAACCTGACCCACCCCCAGGCATTCATCTACGGTTCGAGCTTTGCTCAACTGCAGCAGACCATTCGGTACGGCCGCCAAGGGCAGATGCCAGCCCAGGAACAACTGCAGGGTAACGATAAGGTGCACTTGCTGGCGGCTTATGTTTACAGCCTGTCGCATCAGCCGGAACCGGCTCAGGCTCAATAGCCAGGGCCTGGCCCCTTCGCAGGTGAACCTGCGAAGGGGCCGTTACTGGCAGCGCATATTTTACAAACCGATGACCTGGATCAATTGACAGTTTCCATAACACGATTCATGCCCCCAACCCAACGCGGCTAAAGGTCGCAGCGCGAACCCATACCGCTATCAGCGGCGTATCATGGTTCGCAGCGCAACGCAGCATGCGCGAGACTGCGGCCGGCACGCACTGGCCGCGGCTTTTCTCCACTGCCGTGGGACTTGATGATGAGCAAGCAAATTCCGGTACATGACGTCACCCCGCCTGCCAGCAAAGGGAAGGATTCCGTCGACCTCTACGCATCCCGCGAGAAAATCTACACCCGCGCTTTCACCGGGCTATTCCGCAGATTGCGAATGGTCGGTGGGGCTGTACTGTTTCTGCTGTACTTCGGCACTGTCTGGCTGAACTGGGGCGGCCACCAGGCGGTGTGGTGGAACCTGCCTGAGCGCAAGTTCTATATCTTCGGCGCCACCATCTGGCCCCAGGACTTCATCCTGCTGTCAGGCATTCTGATCGTCGCCGCCTTCGGCCTGTTCTTCATCACCGTATTCGCAGGCCGAGTGTGGTGTGGCTACACCTGCCCGCAAAGTGTGTGGACGTGGATCTTCATGTGGTGCGAAAAAGTCACCGAAGGCGACCGCAACCAGCGCATCAAGCTCGATCGCTCCCCCATGAGCGGCAACAAGTTTCTGCGCAAGTTCGCCAAGCACAGCCTATGGCTGCTGATCGGCTTCGTCACCGGCATCACGTTCGTTGGCTACTTCTCGCCGATCCGCGAACTGCTGATCGAGTTCTTCACAGGCGATGCCGATGGCTGGGCCTACTTCTGGGTCGGCTTCTTCACCCTTGCCACCTACGGCAACGCTGGCTGGCTGCGCGAGCAGGTGTGCGTTCACATGTGCCCTTATGCGCGCTTTCAGAGCGTGATGTTCGACAAGGACACCCTGATCGTTTCGTACGACCCGCGCCGCGGCGAAGTACGCGGCCCGCGCAAGAAGGACAGTGATTACAAAGCCAAAGGCCTTGGCGATTGCATCGACTGCACCTTGTGCGTACAGGTCTGCCCCACTGGCATCGACATCCGCGACGGCCTGCAGATCGAATGCATCGGCTGCGCGGCGTGCATCGACGCCTGCGACAATGTGATGGAAAAGATGAATTACCCCAAAGGGCTTATCAGTTACACCACCGAGCACAACCTTTCCGGGCAACAGACCCACATGCTGCGGCCTCGACTGATCGGCTATGCCGTGGTGTTGCTGGTCATGATCATTGCTTTGGCCACTGCCTTCGCCACCCGCCCGCTGGTGGGCCTGGATGTCAGCAAGGACCGCGTGCTGTATCGCGAAAATGCCCAAGGCCGCATCGAGAACGTATACAGCCTCAAGGTCATGAACAAGGATCAGCGCGACCACGTCTACGTGCTGGACGCCACCGGCTTGCCTGACCTGCGCCTGGAAGGCCAGCAGGAAATTCGCGTTGCCGCAGGCGACATCGTCAGCCTGCCCGTGCAGCTATCGATCGCCCCCGAAAAGCTGCCCTCGACCACCAACGAAATCACCTTCATCCTCAAGAGCGCCGATGACGGCACCGCTACGGTTGAAGCCAAGAGCCGCTTCATCGGCCCACAGATCCGCTGACAGAGAGAACACTCACAATGCCTGCCGCCACCGCCGCCAGCCCCTGGTACAAGCACCTCTGGCCCTGGATCATCATCGGCATCCTGACCACCTCGGTATGCTTGAGCCTGACCATGGTCAGCATCGCTGTGCATAACCCCGACAACCTGGTCAACGACAACTACTACGAGGCGGGCAAAGGCATCAACCGTTCATTGGACCGGGAACTGCTGGCACAGACCCTCAAGCTCAAGGCTAGTGTGCACCTGGATGAGCTGACCGGCGAGGTGGCTGTGCGACTGAACGGGGATAGTGACCCCCAGGGCCTGGAGCTGAACCTGATTTCACCCACCCAGCCAGACAAGGACCGCAAGGTGCTGCTCAGCCGGGTCGAGGCCGGGCGCTACGTCGGGCAGCTTCAGGATCAGGTCGAGGGCCGTCGTTTCGTAGAGCTGCTGGGCAACCAGGATGGCCAGGTATGGCGACTGTTCGAAGAAGAAAAGGTCGAGCATGGCGTGACCTTGCAGCTGGGTGATGAAGCCTTGCAAGGTGCCGAGCACCAGCAATGACCCAACCCACCCCCTGCTACCACTGCGCCCTGCCCGTACCTGCTGGCAACCGCTTCACCGCCGTGGTGCTCGGCGAACCCCGTCCGTTCTGCTGCCCAGGCTGCCAGGCAGTGGCCCAGGCCATCGTCGCCAGCGGCCTGGCGCACTACTACCAACACCGCAGTGACAGCAGTACCAACCCCGAAGCGCTCCCCAGGCAACTGCAAGACGAATTGGCCCTGTACGACCGCAGCGATGTGCAACAGCGCTTCGTGCGCCACACAGGCGAACTCGCCGAGGCCACCCTGTTGGTCGAAGGCATCACGTGCGCTGCCTGCGGCTGGCTGATTGAAAAACACCTGCGTCAGCTGCCAGGCGTTGCTCAAGCGCGCCTGAACCTGTCCAACCATCGCCTGCTGGTGAACTGGGACGAACAGCAACTACCGCTGTCACAGGTGCTCGCCGAACTGCGTCAGATCGGCTATGCCGCCCACCCGTACCAACCCGATCAGGCGGCAGAGCAGTTGGCCAGGGAAAACCGCAGCGCGCTGCGCCGCCTGGGGGTCGCCGGGCTGCTGTGGTTTCAAGCGATGATGGCGACCATGGCCACTTGGCCGGAATTCAACATCGACCTGTCGCCGCAACTCCATACCATCCTGCGCTGGGTCGCTTTGTTCCTGACCATCCCCATCGTGTTCTACAGCTGCGCCCCTTTCTTCAAGGGAGCTGCACGGGACCTGCGCACCCGTCACCTGACCATGGATGTCTCGGTATCGCTGGCCATTGCCCTGGCGTTCGGCGCAGGCATCTGGACCGCCGTGACCGGCCATGGCGAGCTGTATTTCGATACCGTCGGCATGTTCGCTCTGTTCCTGCTCACCGGCCGCTACCTGGAACGCCGCGCCCGCGAGCGCACCGCTGCGGCCACCGCACAATTGGTCAACCTGCTGCCTGCCTCGTGCCTGCGCCTGGACGCATTCGGCCGCACCGAGCGCATCCTGCTGGGCGAGCTGCAGCGTGGCGACACCGTGCAGGTGCTGCCCGGCGCGGTGATACCGGCCGACGGGTGCATCGTCGAAGGCCACTCGAGCGTGGATGAGTCGGTGCTGACGGGTGAGTACCTGCCCCTTCCCCGGCGTGCTGGCGAACGGGTCACCGGGGGTACCCTGAATGTGGAGAGCACGCTGCACGTGCAAGTCGAGGCCCTGGGCCAAGACTCACGCCTGTCAGCCATCGTTCGCCTGCTGGAGCGCGCGCAAACCGAGAAACCACGCTTGGCAGAAATTGCCGACCGCGCCTCGCAGTACTTTCTGCTGTTTTCGCTGTTGGCGGCGGTGGCCATCGGCCTGTGGTGGTGGCTCCAGGACCCGCCGCGGGCATTCTGGATTGTCCTGGCCATGCTGGTGGCGACTTGCCCTTGCGCCCTGTCCCTGGCCACGCCCACCGCGCTCACCGCCGCGACCGGTACATTGCACAAGCTAGGCTTGCTGGTGACCCGCGGCCATGTGCTGGAGGGCCTTAACCAGATCGACACGGTGATCTTCGATAAAACCGGCACACTTACCGAAGGCCGCCTGACCCTGCGCCACATTCATCCGCTGGCCGCGCTGCCTGCCGAGCGCTGCCTGGCCTTGGCTGCCGCCTTGGAAAACCGCTCCGAACACCCGATCGCCCGCGCCTTTGGCCGTACTGCAAGCCCTGCAGACGACGTTCAAACGATTCCGGGGCTGGGGCTGGAAGGCAAGCTGGACAATGAACTGCTGCGCATAGGCCAAGCCACGTTCGTCTGCGCCCTGAGCGGCGCCGAGATCCCCTCGGTGCCGCAGCCACGCGGCCAGTGGCTGCTGCTGGGCAACCGCCAGGGCCCACTGGCCTGGTTCGGCCTGGACGACCGCCTGCGCGAGGATGCCCCAGCCCTGCTCGCGGCCTGCCAGGCTCGGGGTTGGCGCACCCTCCTGCTGTCCGGCGATAGCTCGCCGATGGTCACCGAGGTCGCCGCGCAATTGGGTATCGACCAGGCCGTTGGGGGGCTGCGCCCGGACGACAAACTCGAACGCCTGAAAGCGTTGCAGGCAGCCGGGCGCAAGGTCCTGATGCTGGGGGACGGAGTCAACGACGTGCCGGTACTCGCCGCAGCCGACATCAGTATCGCCATGGGCAGCGCAACCGACCTTGCCAAGACCAGCGCCGATGCCGTGCTGCTGTCCAACCGTTTGCAGGCATTGGTCAGTGCCTTCGACCTCGCCCGGCGCACCCGCCGCAACATCCTCGAGAACCTGCTCTGGGCAACCCTGTACAATGGCCTGATGTTGCCGTTCGCCGCGCTTGGCTGGATCACCCCGGTGTGGGCGGCGGTCGGCATGTCGGTCAGTTCCCTGATCGTGGTGCTCAACGCCCTGCGCCTGACCCGCCTGGCTAGCCTGCCGGCGCCCCTGGGGCCAGCGGCGAGCGACACGACCGCCCACCCAAGGAAAACGCCATGCCCGCGCTCTACGTAATGATCCCGGCCGCCCTGCTGCTGGTCGGCGTGGCGGTGTACATTTTTTTCTGGGCGGTCGACAGCGGCCAGTACGACGATCTCGATGGCCCTGCCCACAGCATTCTGTTCGACGACCAGGATCCACGGCACCAGGCGGCCGTCAAACCTGAACCTGAACAGGCCCCGGGGCCTGACGATAAGGATGTCCCTCCTCGTGCCTGATCTCTTTCCCCTGCTCGGTTCAGCGCTGATCCTGGGCCTGCTCGGCGGTGGTCATTGCCTGGGCATGTGCGGCGGCCTGATGGGTGCGCTGACCCTGGCCATACCTCCCGAGCAACGTGGCCGGCGTTTGCGTTTGCTGGTGGCCTACAACCTGGGGCGGGTTTTCAGCTATGCCTGCGCAGGCCTGCTGCTGGGGCTGGCCGGCTGGGCAGTGGCCAGCAGCCCCGCCGCCATGGCCTTGCGGGTAGTGGCTGCACTGCTGCTGATCGCCATGGGCCTGTACCTGGCAGGCTGGTGGAATGGCTTGACCCGTATCGAAGCACTAGGCCGGGGCCTGTGGCGCGTTATTCAACCGGCAGCTTCCCGTCTGATGCCAGTGTCCAGCCTGCCGCAGGCGCTGCTGCTGGGGGCGCTGTGGGGCTGGCTGCCATGCGGTTTGGTCTACAGCACCTTGCTGTGGGCGGCCAGCCAGGGCAGTGCCGGCTACAGCGCAGCGCTGATGCTGGCATTCGGGCTGGGCACCTGGCCCATACTGCTGGCCACAGGGCTTGCCGCTCAGCGGGTAAACGCGTTGTTGAGACGGCGCAGTGTGCGGGTGGCAGGCGGGCTGCTGGTCATCCTGTTTGGCCTGTGGACGCTGCCTGGCCCACATCAGCACTGGCTGATGGGCCACTGACCGCGCCGCTCTACGGCGCTGTCTAGCTTTGATACAAATCAACACAGTTTCTTACAGACGGCCATAGACTCCGGACATTGCTGCATCATCCGGGGATTGCCCACATGCTCGCCGACTTACGTTGGGATGCCGACCTGATTCATCGCTACGATCTGGCCGGCCCACGCTACACCTCTTATCCAACCGCCGTGCAACTGCACAGCGAGGTAGGCTCGTTCGACCTGCTGCATGCCCTGCGCGAGAGCCGCAGGGCCGTGCGCCCGCTGTCGTTGTATGTACACGTGCCGTTCTGCGCCAACATCTGCTACTACTGTGCGTGCAACAAGGTGATCACCAAGGATCGCGGGCGCGCGGCACCGTACCTGCAACGCCTGGAGCAGGAGATCCAGCTGATCGCCTGCCACCTGGACCCTAAACAGCAGGTTGAACAACTGCATTTCGGGGGTGGTACACCCACTTTCCTCAGCCATGTGGAACTGCGCCAGTTGATGGCTACCCTGCGCCAGCACTTCAACCTGCTGGATGATGATTCCGGCGACTACGGCATCGAGATCGACCCCCGAGAGGCCGACTGGTCGACCATGGGCCTGCTGCGCGAGTTGGGCTTCAACCGCGTCAGCCTCGGCGTGCAGGACCTGGACCCGGCAGTGCAGCGAGCGATCAACCGGCTGCAAAGCCTGGAGCAGACCCGCACCCTGATCGAGGCGGCCCGCACTTTGCAGTTTCGCTCGATCAACCTTGACCTGATCTACGGCCTGCCAAAACAGAGCGTGGACGGTTTTGCCCGCACGGTCGAAGAAGTGATCCGCCTGCAACCCGACCGCCTTTCGGTGTTCAACTACGCCCACCTGCCCGAGCGTTTCATGCCACAGCGCCGCATCGACAGCAACGACTTGCCGGCCCCGGCAGCGAAGCTGGAAATGCTGCACAACACCATCGAGCAGCTCACCGCCGCTGGCTATCACTACATCGGCATGGACCATTTCGCCCTGCCAGACGACGAGCTGGCGATGGCTCAGGAAGAAGGCACCTTGCAGCGCAACTTCCAGGGCTACACCACCCATGGCCACTGCGACCTGATCGGCCTGGGCGTCTCGGCGATCAGCCAGATCGGTGACCTGTACTGCCAGAACAGCAGCGATCTCAACACCTACCAGCAAGCGTTGTCCACTACGCAACTGGCGACTCAGCGAGGGTTGGTCTGCAATCATGACGACCGCCTGCGGCGGGCAGTCATTCAGCAGTTGATCTGCCATTTCGAGCTGGATTTCGAACCAATCGAGAGAGCCTTCACGGTGGATTTTCGCGGCTATTTCAATGACCTCTGGCCGCAATTGTTGCGCATGCAGCGCGATGGGTTGATCAAGCTCGACGACAAAGGCATCCGTATCATGCCGGCCGGGCGCTTGCTGGCACGCTCGGTGTGCATGGTGTTCGACGCCTACCTGGCGATGCACAACCGCCAGCGTTTTTCGCGGGTTATCTGACACGCGAGCCACTCAACCGCATGGACAACCCTGCCTGCCAGGCACACTATGGGCCCACAAGCACTGCCGGCATTCATCCTGCCGGGGCTTGGCCAGTTCGCACCACCCTAGCGGACACTGGCCTACACTTGCTGTCGTGGGTTACCCTTACGACTTATGTGTGCTTTTCCACAAGGATCGATTCATATGTCCGAGCCAGTCAAACTGCGCGCTCACACCCAGGCCCATTGCAAGGACTGCAGCCTGGCCCCCCTGTGCCTGCCTCTTTCGCTCAATCTGGAAGACATGGATGCACTGGATGAAATCGTCAAGCGCGGGCGCCCGTTGAAGAAAGGTGAATTCCTGTTCCGTCAGGGTGACAATTTTGGCTCGGTGTACGCCGTACGTTCCGGGGCGCTGAAAACTTTCAGCCTCAGCGACAGCGGTGAAGAGCAGATTACTGGCTTCCACCTGCCCAGTGAGCTGGTCGGGTTGTCCGGCATGGATACCGAGGCCTACCCGGTATCGGCCCAGGCCCAGGAAACCACTTCGGTCTGCGAAATTCCCTTCGAGCGCCTCGATGAGCTGTCCGTCCAGCTGCCACAGTTGCGACGGCAGCTGATGCGGGTAATGAGCCGCGAAATTCGTGACGATCAGCAAATGATGTTGCTGCTGTCGAAGAAGACCGCCGACGAGCGCATCGCCACCTTCCTGGTCAACCTGTCCGCACGCTTCCGCGCTCGCGGCTACTCGGCCAACCAGTTCCGCCTGAGCATGTCGCGCAACGAGATCGGCAACTACCTGGGCCTGGCGGTGGAGACCGTCTCACGGGTGTTCACGCGCTTCCAGCAAAACGGCTTGCTGCGAGCCGAAGGCAAGGAGGTGCATATCCTCGACCCGATCCAGTTGTGCGCGCTGGCGGGCGGAGCAATGGAAGCCTGACACCGGCGTTTAGCGGGTATACTTGGGCATTCGTTTTCCCAGGATACCCGCACCAATGCACAGCGATGCCTTCGACCTCAAAGCCCTGATCCGCCCGGTAGTGGACTTTCCCAAACCCGGCGTGATCTTCCGCGACATCACCCCATTGTTCCAGTCGCCGCGCGGGCTGCGCTTCGTCGCCGACCAATTCATCGAGCGTTATGTCGAGGCTGAGTTCAGCCATATCGGCGCGATGGATGCCCGTGGCTTTCTGATCGGTTCGATCATCGCCCACCAGCTGAACAAGCCGCTGATCCTGTTCCGCAAGCAGGGCAAGCTGCCGGCCGATGTGCTGAGCGAGGGCTATCAGACCGAATACGGCGAAGCCTTCCTGGAAGTGCACGCCGACAGTTTGTGCGAAGGTGATTCGGTGCTGATCTTCGATGACCTGATTGCCACCGGCGGCACGCTGCTGGCTGCGGCCAACCTGGTGCGCCGCACCGGGGCCCAGGTGTTCGAAGCGGCAGCGATTATCGACCTGCCGGAGCTTGAGGGTTCGCGCAGGCTGCAGGCGGCCGGGGTGCCGACCTTCTGCCTGACCGAGTTTTCCTTGAGCGAATACTGATGCGCTGGCCGGGGCCGCCTACGGCCCTGGCCTTTACAACGAGATCGGCTTACGCCCGGCAAAGGCGTGGGCCAGGGTACCACCATCGACCAGCTCCAGCTCCCCACCCAGCGGCACGCCATGGGCGATGCGCGAAGCCACCAGTCCTTTCTCGTTCAGCAATTGAGCGATGTAATGCGCAGTCGCCTCACCTTCCACGGTAGGGTTGGTCGCCAAGATCACTTCGGTGAAGCTGCCCTGTTCTTCGATCCGCGCCATCAGCTGCGGCACGCCAATCGCCTCCGGCCCCAAGCCGTCGAGTGGCGAGAGGTGCCCCTTGAGCACGAAGTAACGCCCACGATAGCCGGTCTGCTCCACCGCGTACACATCCATCGGCCCTTCTACTACGCATAATTGCGTGTCATCGCGGCGCGGGTCGCTGCACTGCGGGCACAATTCCTGCTCGGTCAGGGTGCGGCACTGGCGGCAGTGGCCAACCCCCTCCATGGCTTGGCTCAACGCCTGGGCCAGGCGCATGCCGCCGCTGCGGTCGCGCTCGAGCAGTTGCAAGGCCATGCGCTGGGCGGTTTTCTGGCCAACGCCTGGAAGCGTGCGCAGGGCGTCGATCAGTTGGCGGATCAGGGGGCTGAAGCTCATGTAGACAGGCCTGCAAGTCTTGGGAACAAAATGAACGAGGGAGCAACGACCGGCAGGCCGTTACTCCCCCTGTAAAGCAAGAACCGGATCAGAATGGCATCTTGAAGCCTGGTGGCAACTGCATGCCGGCAGTCATGTTGCCCATCTTGTCCTGGCTGTTCTGCTCGATCTTGCGCACCGCGTCGTTCAGCGCCGCGGCGATCAGGTCTTCCAGCACTTCCTTGTCGTCCTCATCGGTGGACATCAGGCTCTGGTCGATGCTGACACGCTTGACGTCGTGACGACCGGTCATCACCACGCTTACCAGGCCGCCACCGGACTGGCCGGTGACTTCGGCGTTGGCCAGCTCTTCCTGCATTTTCTGCATCTTTTCTTGCATCTGCTGGGCCTGCTTCATCAGGCCGGCCATGCCACCTTTCATCATGGGGTATACCTCGATTGGGTCATGTGATGCAGCCAGGCAAAGGGCCGGCCGCATGGTTGTCGATCATTGGCCCTGGCTGGCCAGGGCCTCTACGGGTTCAATAGTATCCTGCCTCACCGTGGCACCGAACTGCTTGATCATCTGCTGGATCAGTGGGTCTTGCTCGATCGACAGCACGGCACCCTGCTGGCGTTCGGCGCGCTTGCGAGCTGCGGCCTGGGCCGGGGTTTCCTGTTCTGGGCGAATCAGTTCGATCCGCAGGTTCAGGGTGCGCCCCAGATGCTGGTTGAGCGCTTCGTTCAGCCGGCGTTGCTGAGTGGTGTTGAACAGTGCGCCCTGACCAGGGTCCAGGTGCAGCAACCAATCATCACCGTCAGCGGCTATCAGGGTACAGTTCGCTGCGATGTTGCCTGTCATACCCGAGACAGGCAACTGTGGGAATAATTCCAGCCATTGCAGTGCCAAACCGGTAGCAGGCTGAGCAGCCGGCAGTGGTTCGGGCGCTGGCACAGGGGCAGCTTCCTGAACGTGTTCGGCCAGCTCATCCAAATAGCTGAAGCCTACTGGGTCGCTTTCACCCGCGTAGTATTCCTCATCCATCGGCGGTTCGTCGTCACGATCCATGCCGGCAGAGGCGTAGGCTGACGGGTCGAAGGGCGGCTCGTCGTACACCGGTGGCGCGCTTGACGAGGCAACAACCGGGGCTGGTGCTGGAGCAGGCTCATGCGGCGCGGCGGGCTCCTCCCAAGGCAGGTCGATCACCTCTTCCACCGGCACAGGCTCTGGCGCAGGCGACGCGGGTTCTGGTTGTGGTTCTGCTGCCGGCTCAGGGACCGGCGCGACAACAGTGGCGGCGTCTTGCGGCGCAGGCTGCGCCGCTGCAACGGCAGGCGCCTGTGCAGGCACCTCTGGCACTGCCACCGAGGTTGCCGGATCAGCTGTGGCCTGGCTGATCCCCACTGGCTTTAGCACCGGTTTCGGCGCATCGTCGGTATCTGCCGGGCGAAACGCCAACATGCGCAGCAGGACCATTTCGAAGCCGCCGCGTGGGTCGGGCGCCAGCGGTAGGTCGCGACGACCAATCAGGCCCATCTGGTAATAGAACTGCACATCTTCTGCCGGTAATGCTGCGGCCAGCGCCAGCACACGCTCGCGATCGCCCTGGCCGTTGTCCACTGCCTCAGGCAACGCCTGGGCGATGGCCACTCGGTGCAGCACATTGAGCATTTCCGCCAGTACACCACTCCAATCCGGCCCCTGCTCGGCCAGGTTGCGCACCGCTTCAAGCAGTGCACGCGCGTCGCCTTCGAGCAGCGCCTGCAGCACGCCATAGACCTGGCCGTGGTCAAGGCTGCCGAGCATGGCCCGCACATCGGCAGCAAGCACCTTACCCTCACCGAAGGCGATCGCCTGGTCGGTCAGGCTCATGGCGTCACGCATCGAACCATCGGCGGCACGCCCGAGCAGCCACAAGGCATCAGCCTCGAATGGCACATTTTCGGCCTGCAGCACGTGGCTCAAGTGCTCTACCACCCGCTCCGGGCTCATGTTCTTCAGCGAGAACTGCAAGCAGCGCGAGAGGATGGTGGCCGGCAGTTTCTGCGGGTCGGTGGTGGCAAGGATGAACTTGACGTAGGGCGGTGGCTCTTCCAGTGTCTTGAGCAGGGCGTTGAACGAGTGGGTGGAGAGCATGTGCACTTCGTCGATCAGGTAGACCTTGAAGCGCCCACGGCTTGGCGCGTACTGCACATTATCGAGCAGTTCGCGGGTGTCCTCGACTTTGGTGCGGCTGGCGGCGTCGATCTCGATCAGGTCGACGAAGCGCCCTTCGTCGATCTCCCGGCATACCGAGCAGGTGCCGCAGGGTGTCGAAGTGATACCGGTTTCGCAGTTCAGGCATTTGGCGATGATTCGCGCGATGGTAGTCTTGCCCACGCCCCGCGTACCGGTGAACAGGTACGCATGGTGCAGACGCTGATTGTCCAAGGCGTTGATCAAGGCCTTGAGCACATGGGTCTGGCCGACCATTTCGCGGAACGAGCGCGGACGCCATTTACGTGCAAGAACCTGATAACTCATCGAAAAACCATCGTAGCCTGAACGAGCGGAAGATCGCTAATGCTAGCGGAGCGGGGGCAAAATTGCACCCTGCACGGCTCGTCTAAGCTAAGCGACAGGTACGTTGTTCAAGGAGGATGTGCATTGCAACGACTGCTGGCCCTGTTATTGCTCTGGGCCACCTACAGCCTGGCAGAGCAACCGGTGGTACGTTTTTCGGTGGCCGAAAGCTGGAGCATGCCGCTGGTACGTATCGAAGGCGATCAACCTGTGGAGGGCCTGGTGTTCGATCTTGTTCAGGCGCTGGCACAAGAAGCTGGTGTGCGACCGGAATACCACGTACTGGCGCGCCTACGCATGCAGCAGGCCATGGACGCGGGTGATATCGACGTGCGCTGCTACGTCAGCACTCAATGGTTCAATGATCGGCCGGGGAATTTCGTGTGGAGCATCCCATTGATCGAGCAGCGCGATGTGCTGGTCGGGCGCCCGGGCGACAGCGATTCGACTCGCCCCGAGCAATTGCAACCCCAGGCGATCGGTACGGTGCTGGGGTACACCTACGGCACCCTCGAGCCGCTGTTTGCTCAAGGCCAGTTGCAGCGCGAGGACAGCCGCAGCCAGCAACTGGCGCTGCAAAAGCTGCAGGCTGGGCGATACCGGCATGCGGTCAGCAACCAACTGGCGCTGCAGTGGTTCAACCAGCATTTACCGCCCGCACAGCGGCTGCAAGCGCAGGCGGTGGTGGAGGAGCAAGCGTTGGGATGCCTGGTTAGAAATGATCCGGCGATACCGACCCAGGGAATACTGCGGGCCTTGGTGCGGATGAAGCAGTCGGGGGATATCGAACGGATTATCCAGCGCTACGGGGCGGCTGCTTATTCGGGAAAGGCTTTGGCAGCCCAGCCTGAACCGGAGTAGAGAGCAATCCTTTGCCAGCCGCATGCCTATCACGCCGGGACGAAATAATATCAATAGGCCATCATCCAGTGTAAAGTTGCGCGCCTCAATGCCCAGTGAAGGGCGAGACCGTAACCACATTTAGGAAAGTTGCATGTCCACCGTTCGAAATCTGACCGCTGCCGCCCTCATCGTGTTGACCACCGGCTGTGCTACCGGCCTCAACTCGGTCCAGGAGTCGGAACTCGCTGGCTACCGCGCCAGGAACCTCTCGGTTGAAGAAAAAAAACCCGGGCTTGCCGCAGGCCTTGGCCTGCTGCCAGGTGGTGGATCGTTCTACGGCCGCGCATACGGCTTTGGCGTGGTGAACCTGCTGTTCTGGCCGCTCTCCATTCTTTGGGATCCGGTGAGCGGGCATGACGCTGCAGAAATGATCAACTACCAAGCCACCAAAGCGCATGTGGCAACGCTGAAAAAGCACGATATGGACGCGCTGGATGCCCAGCTTGAGTCTGAGGCGATCGACATCAAGCGATACGCACTCGACAAACGCAAGATTGAAGAGAAGTACAACCTCTGAGCTTTAGCGCCCCTGGCGTATGAAGCGACTGTAAGATCGAGCGCCGGCGGCGCTCGATCTCACAGGCACCAAAAATGTTATGCCGAGCACCCACCTGCCCCACGGCAATCTGCATCACCCGCAGACCATGCTGGAGCAACTATATTTTCAGACCCCGGAAATGGAGGCGGCCCCACCAGCCACACCCCGGCACTCGATGTTCCCGCTATGGCTGCTCCCTTCCGGGCCTGACCAGGTTAACGGGTAATCAATGCGGGGGGACCGATGGGGCCACCACTACGCTGCTCGCTGAGCAGCGAGCCGCGCCATTGTACCGCTCTGAGGCGAAGATACAACCTTTAAGATAAGAAAAACTCATCATTTCTCAATGACTTGTCCCGCCCATGGCATATCTAGGCCTGCAACTCAGCCCTCGACAACATTCCACCGATCAGACGGTAATGCCGTGCTCGGCCAGAAAGGCAACAAACGCCTCTTCATCCAACACCCTCACCCCAAGCTCACTGGCCTTTGCCAGCTTTGAACCAGCACCAGGCCCTGCTACCACGCAGTGGGTTTTGCCAGAAACCGAGCCGGCGACCTTCGCGCCCAGGCTCTCAAGCTTTTCTTTGGCGATATCGCGGCTAAAGCGCTCCAGAGAGCCTGTCAGCACCCACGTCTGGCCGGCCAGCGGCAGGCCTTCGGCAACTTTCCTCTCGCTGTTCCAGTGCATGCCAAAGGCCAGCAGTTGCGCCTCGATATCACAGGCCAGTTGCTGATTGGCCTGGTCCTTGAAGAACTCGCGCACGGCTTCGGCCTGTTTCGCCGCCAGGGCCTGGCGCAAGTCGATACCATCGGCAGCAATGATCTTGTCCAAGCTGCCAAGCTTGTCCACCAGCTTCTGCGCGCCAGTAGGGCCCACCGCAGGTATGTCCAGTTTGGCGATCAACCCAGCCAGCGTGGTGCTTGCCGCAAACTCGGCTGCCAGCTCCCCTTCATCCTGCAACTGCATGCCGCTGGCCAGCAATTGCTCGATGACTTTGCGGTTGTGCTCGTCCTCGAAGAAGTTGTGAATCTCGTAGGCCACTTCCAGGCCGATGTCCGGCAAATAGGTCAGCACCTGGGGCAGTGCCTGCTGCACACGGGCCAGGCTACCTAGCGAGCGGGCAAGTACTTTGGCGGTTTCTTCACCCACATCAGGAATGCCCAGGGCGTAGATGAAGCGGGCCAGGCTCGGGCGCTTGCTGGCTTCGATAGCGTCCAGCAGCTTGTTGCTGGAGACTTCGGCGAAGCCCTCCAGGCCGACGATCTGTTCGAACTTGAGCTTGTACAGGTCGGCGGGCGAGCTAATCAGGCCCTCATCCACCAACTGCTCGACGCTCTTTTCACCCAGGCCATCGATGTCCATGGCCCGGCGCGATACGTAGTGAATGATCGCCTGCTTGAGTTGGGCAGCGCAGGCCAGGCGGCCAACGCAGCGGTATACCGCCCCTTCGCTGGTGGTTTCCTTACCCTTGCTGCGCTTGATCAGCTGGGTGCGCTCGACCTGCGAGCCACAGACTGGGCATGCGCTGGGCACCTCTACCGGGCGGGCATCGTCTGGACGGCGCTCGAGCACGACCTGCATGACCTGCGGGATCACATCGCCGGCGCGGCGGATGATCACCGTGTCACCGATGCGCAGCCCCAGCCGGGCGATTTCGTCCATGTTGTGCAGCGTGGCATTTGACACAGTCACGCCAGCGACCTTGACGGGCTTCAGACGCGCCACAGGCGTGACGGCCCCGGTGCGCCCGACCTGGAACTCCACGTCCAGTACTTCGGTGAGCTCTTCCATGGCCGGGAACTTGTGGGCGATGGCCCAGCGCGGCTCACGGGCGCGAAAGCCCAGCTCGCGTTGGGCAGCCAGGCTGTTGACCTTGAACACCACACCGTCGATCTCGTAGGGCAGGCTGTTGCGCCGCTCGCCAATGTCACGGTAGTAGGCCAGGCATTCTTCGATCCCTGCTGCATGCTTGAGTTCGCGACTGATCGGCAGGCCCCACTGCTTGAGCTGTTCGAGGATGCCGATATGGCTTTGGCCAATGCTCCCGGAAACCTGCCCGACGCCATAGCAGCAGAACTCCAGCGGGCGACTGGCGGTGATTTTCGAATCCAGCTGGCGCAGGCTGCCGGCTGCGGCGTTGCGCGGGTTGGCAAATGTCTTGCCGCCGGCCTCGGCTTGGGCCGCGTTGAGCCGGTCGAAGCCAGCCTTGCTCATGTAGACCTCGCCACGCACCTCCAGCACCGCAGGCCACCCTTCGCCCTGCAGCTTGAGCGGAATGTTGCGCACGGTACGTACGTTAGCGCTGATATCTTCTCCGGTGGTGCCGTCGCCACGGGTTGCACCCTGCACCAACAAGCCATCCCGATACAATAGGCTCACGGCCAGGCCATCGAGCTTAGGCTCGCAACTGAAATCCACCGTGCCAGGCTGATCGAGCCCATCGACCACGCGACGGCCAAATTCACGCAGGTCCGCCTCCTCGAAGGCGTTGCCCAAGCTGAGCATCGGTATTTCGTGACGCACCTGGGCGAAAGCCGCCAGCGCCGCCCCACCGACCCGCTGGGTGGGCGAGTCGGGGGTAATCAGGTGCGGGTGTTCGGCTTCCAGGGCCTTGAGCTCATTGAACAGGCGGTCGTATTCAGCATCGGGCACGCTGGGCTCGTCCAGCACGTAATAGCGGTAGTTGTGCTGATCGAGCTCGGCGCGCAAAGCGTGGATTCGGTTTTCGGCGGTCATTTTTCAGGTTCTCTTGCAAAGCAAAAGAGCAGCCCTGGGCTGCTCTTGCGCTTGAAACAGGGTGGGTAAGACCAAGGCCAGGCCACCCACTGGTCTACATCAGCGTTTTTGGGTCAGCGCGCGGCGCTCGAACTCGACGATGCGCTGGCGATAATGCTCGATGGTTTGCGCCGTCAGCACGCTGCGCTGGTCGTCCTTGAGTTCGCCATTGAGCTCGTGGGCCAGCTTGCGCGCCGCCGCCACCATCACATCGAAGGCCTGCTTCGGATGACGTGGGCCTGGCAGACCCAGGAAGAAGCTCACTGCACGGGTGCTGAAGTGGTCGATATCGTCAAGGTCGAAGATACCCGGCTTGACTGCGTTGGCCATGGAGAACAGCACTTCGCCGTGACCGGCCATGCTCTCGTGGCGGTGGAAAATATCCATTTCGCCAAAACGCAGGCCGCTTTCAAGAATGTTCTGCAGCAGAGCTGGCCCCTTGAAACCACCTTCGTCGCGGGAAATGACGCTGATCACCAATACTTCCTCGACCGGCGGCAATTCCTTGGCCGAGTTGCCAGCGGCGGCAAAGCCATTGTTGCGGCTGTTGTCAGCGGTGAACGATTCGTCGGCATCGGCGAACAGGTCAGGCTCGCGCGGTTCAGCGACCAAGTCGAGGTCGCCCTGCTCTTGGGCAGCACGCTTGTTGCGCTTGCTGGCCTTGGCCGGTTTCGGCTCACGCTCGCGGTCGCGCTCCCGGGCCGGGGCACTGAGCGACGGCAGGTCGGCCTCGTCCAGTTCTGGCTCCTTCTGGGTTTCCAGTACCCGCGACGGGCCGAGCACTTCCGCACTGCCCTCCTCGTCCGGCAGGTTGGAATAACTGCGATCCAGACGGAATTTCAGCTTGCCTTTTCCGCCGCGCATACGGCGCCAGCCGTCGAAAAGAATACCGGCGATGACAATGACGCCGATGACGATCAGCCACTCGCGCAGACCGATTTCCATGTAATCCCGTGCCTCTATAAAAATATGCTTGAAAACAAAGGGTTCAAAAGCCCTTTAACACGTGGCGCCAACTCTATGTTCTGACAGGCGTTTTACCCACGCAAAAAACGAGTGACATTAAGCTAGCACGACCAAAGACAACTTTACACCGTCTGTCGCACATGTCAGGGGACATTTGCCTACGCTTTTCATCCCGATCTTCGTTCATCAGGCGTCCACCATGGCCAGGGCCTCCTCTACATCAACTGCAACAAGACGTGAACAGCCCGGCTCATGCATGGTCACCCCCATCAGTTGATCCGCCATCTCCATGGCGATCTTGTTATGGGTGATGTAGATGAACTGCACGCTTTCACTCATTTCCTTGACCAGCCGGGCGTACCGCCCAACGTTGGCATCGTCCAGTGGCGCATCGACCTCGTCGAGCATGCAGAACGGTGCTGGGTTCAACTTGAAGATGGCAAACACCAGCGCCAAAGCGGTCAGTGCCTTCTCGCCGCCGGATAGAAGATGGATGGTGCTGTTCTTCTTGCCCGGCGGACGCGCCATAATCGTCACCCCTGTATCGAGTAGATCTTCGCCCGTCAGTTCCAGATAAGCGCTGCCACCACCGAAAACTTTTGGAAAAAGTGCCTGTAATCCTGCATTTATCTGATCAAAGGTATCCTTGAAGCGGTTGCGGGTTTCCTTGTCTATCTTGCGAATGACGTTTTCCAAGGTATCAAGGGCCTCGACCAGGTCGGCATCCTGGGCGTCCAGGTAACGCTTGCGCTCGGACTGCTGCTCGTATTCCTCGATGGCCGCCAAGTTGATCGCGCCCAGGCGCTGGATACGGCCTTCGACCTGCTCCAGCTCAAGCTCGGTGCCCTGCTCACTGACGTCGGCCTCGAGCGTGCCCAGCACGCCTTGCAAATCGTAGCCATCAGCCAACAATTGCTCCTGCAAGGTGCGCCGACGTATATCCAGGCCCTGGTTTTCCAGGCGCATCTGCTCCAGCTGGCCACGCAGCAGTTGGGCTTGCTGTTCGGCCTGGGTGCGGCGCTTTTCGGCATCACGCAATGCGCGATCCGCTTCGTCCATGTGCAGCCGCGCCTGACGCATTTCCTCGTCGACGCTCATACGCCGCTCCAGCAGTTCCTCAAGCTTAAGGCGCAGCTCTTCAAGCGGTGCTTCACCTTCTTCGAGGTTCAGGTTCAGTTGCTCCTGACGCTCGCTCAGCCGTGCGGCCTGCTGCTCCAGGCGCTCCAATGCCTGGCGAGTGGAGTCATGCTGGGCGCGCAGCGAGCCAAGGCGCACGGCCAACTGATGGGCGTGGTCCTTGTGCTGCCGGGCTTGCTGGCGAATGCGGTCGAGGCCTTCGCGCAGCGTGTCGCGGCGCGCCATCAGTTGCTCGCGCTGCTCGGTGTCCTGGGCCATAAGGTCCAGCGCCTCCTGCAGCAGCAGGCGCGCTTCGCCACGTTGCTCGTGCTCAAGCGCCTGTTGCTCCTGAAGCTCGGCCAGTTCTTCCTGCAGGCGACGCCGCCGCAGCTCGAGCTGCTCGGCGCGAGCGCGCTCAGCGGACAGACTGGCCTTGAGCTCGCCGTGCTGGCGGTTTTCTTCCTGGCTACGGCGGCGCAATTGCTCGCGCTGCTCTTCCAGTTCAAGCTGTTGCTCGCGGGTGATCTGCGCCTCGTGCTCCAGCTGTTCCAGCGCCGCCTCAAGTGCCTGTTGCTCCTCACCCAACCGTTCGATTTCCTGGGCACGGGCCAGCACACCCCCTTGAGAGTCGGCACCGCGGCTGACGCGCAGAAAATGCCGCCCCACCCAGTAGCCATCGCGGCTCACCAGGCTTTGCCCGTCGCTCAACGCGGCGCGCTTGGCCAACGCCTCGGCAAGGTCTTGTACTGGTTGCACATGGCCTAGCCACGGCGCCAGGTCGGTGCGCCCTTCGACCTTGTCGAGCAGGCTGCCGGGCTGGCGCTCACCACCTTCGGCTGCCAGCAGCAGGCGCAGCTCACCCTGCTCCAGGGCGCTGAAGTTCAAGCCAGCAAAATCGTCCAGGAGCACGGCTTGCAAATCGGCGCCCAGCACGGTTTCCACTGCCAGCTCCCAGCCTGGCTCAACGCGCAGGCCCTCAGCCAGGCGCGGACGCAGGTCCAGCCCATGGTCCTGAAGCCATTGGGCAGTACCGCCCACAGGCTCAAGAGCAGCCTGCTGCAGCGCCTCGAGCGAGGCCAGGCGGCCGCCCAGACGCTGCAAGTCGCCTTGTTGCTGCTGCTGGGCATGAATCGCCTGCTGCAATTGCTCGCGCACGTGCTCCAGGCGCTCGACCACTTGTTGCTCCGACACCTGCAACTGCTCAAGCAGCATCTCGCTGGCGGCCAGTTGCTCGGCCAACTCCAGCATGCCGGTATCCTGCGGGTCCACGCCCAGTTGCTCACGCTCCTCGGCCAGCTTGCGCTGACGCTCGGCCAGGCGCTCCAGGCTGGCTTCTAGCTGCTGCAGCCGGGCCTGCTGCACCTCGGCTTGGCGCCGTGGTTCAGCGGAGCGAGTGTTGAAACTGTCCCACTGCTCTTGCCAGCCATGCATACCCAGCTCGGCTTCTTCAAGGCTAGCGGCAGCTTCTTCGGCGCCAGCCAGGGTCAGCTCCTGCTCCGGCTCGAGCATCGCCAGCTCTTCACCGAGTGTGGCCAACAGGGTGCGGTCATGCCCCAGGTGAGATTCGGTCTCCTGACGGCTACGCTCGGCCTCCTTCAAATCGTCCTGCAACTGGCGCAGGCGCTGCTGGCCATGCTGGATGCTCTGCTCCACCCGAGCAATGTCACCAGCCACTGAGTAAAAGCGGCCTTGCACTTGGTTGAATCGCTCGGAGAGCTCGTGGTGCCCGTCGCGCAGGCGTTCGATACTGGCATCGGCGTTACGCTGCTCCGCCACCAGCGCCTCGTGGGCGATATCCTGGTCACCGATCACCGCCTCGCGCTGGCGCACACGCTCATCCAGGTCGCGCCAGCGCAACGCTGCCAGGCGGGCCTTGAGCTGGCGTTCGTGAGCCTTGTATTCACGGTACTTCTCCGCAGCCTGGGCCTGGCGCTGCAAGCGCTCGAGCTGGCGCTCCAGCTCTTCGCGCAGGTCGGTCAAGCGTGCAAGGTTTTCCTGAGTGCGGCGGATCCGGCTTTCGGTTTCGCGGCGGCGCTCCTTGTATTTGGAGATACCCGCCGCCTCTTCGATGAAATTGCGCAGCTCTTCTGGCTTGGCCTCGATGAGCTTGGAGATCATGCCCTGCTCGATGATCGAATAGCTGCGCGGGCCCAGGCCGGTGCCGAGGAAGATGTCCGTGATATCGCGGCGGCGACACTTGGTGCCGTTTAGGTAATAGCTGTTCTGCCCGTCTCGGGTGACCTTGCGGCGGATGGAAATTTCGGCGTACGCCGCGTATTCGCCCAGCAGGGTGGTCTCGCTGTTGTCGAACACCAGCTCGATACTGGCCTGGCTCACCGGCTTGCGGCTGGTGGAGCCGTTGAAGATGACGTCGGTCATCGACTCGCCGCGCAGGTTCTTCGCCGAACTTTCGCCCATCACCCAGCGCACCGCATCGATGATGTTGGACTTGCCGCAACCGTTTGGGCCAACCACCGCCGCCATGTTGCTGGGGAAGTTGACCGTGGTGGGGTCGACGAACGACTTGAACCCGGCCAGGCGAATGCACTTCAGGCGCATCGGTCAGCCTCGCGCCAGCGCCGCCAGCACCAGCTCGCAACTGCGCTGGCCATAAGCGGTGAGCACCTCGCGGATATGCGGCAGGTCACGGGCGACCACGGCTTCGAGCAGGCGGGCGAACAAGTCGAGGTAGTCATCCATGTTGGCCTGGCGCTGATCCAGGGCCAGGTAGTAGGCGCGGCTCATGGCCGGCTGCAGGTTTTCGACGGTTTCCTGCAGGTAGGGGTTATCGGCGAAGGGGTAGGCTGCGCGCATCACTGCGAAACTTTCGGCGACGAACGCCTTGATATCCTGCCGTTCACTGGCCAGACGCAGGCGCTGCTGAATGTCCAGAAACGGTCGCAGGTCGGCTTCGGTGCGCCATTTTTGTGCTACCGCGTTACCCAGCAAAATGTAGAACTCGCCCATCAGGGTGCACAGGCTGCGTACGCCACGTTCGTCCAGTTCGGTGACATGGGCGCCACGTCGCGGCAGGATTGCCACCAAATGCCGACGTTCGAGGATCAACAACGCCTCGCGCACCGAACCGCGGCTGACACTCAAGGCCTGCGTGACCTTCTGCTCCTGGATACGCTCACCGGGCGCAAGCTCACCGCGGATGATGCGTTCGGCCAGGTAGTCGGCAATTTGCTCGGAGAGGCTGTCCGGCGCCTTGAACGTCATGGTTTTCCTTCAAAATCATTGAACTGGGCACAAGGAAGCGATTGTAGCGCACTTGCCTGGCACTCGCGCAGAGGGGCATTGGCCTTTATTTGACCGGTCAGACAAGCAAGGCGGCGCGATCTATGCTTGTACAAGGCACCGATGTACGGCTGAGCGTCGACACGCATAATTTCCTGACCTTTGAGTCAGAAAATTATTGACCATCGCGACAGGTCTGCTTATTGTCCGCTCAACAACAATAAAACCATTGCGAGGCCATCCCCGTGATCCAGTTTCTCGTCAATCAGGTGCTGCGCAGCGAGCATGCCCTGGACCCTAACATGACGGTGCTGCAATACCTGCGCGAGCACCTGGGCAAACCCGGCACCAAAGAAGGCTGCGCCAGTGGCGACTGTGGCGCCTGCACCGTAGTGGTAGGCGAGCTCGTGCAGAACGAAGCTGGCGAGGACAGCCTGCGCTACCGCAGCCTCAATTCATGCCTGACGTTCGTTTCTTCCCTGCACGGCAAGCAATTGATCAGCGTCGAAGACCTCAAGCACAACGGCCAGTTGCACAGTGTGCAGCAGGCCATGGCCGACTGCCACGGCTCGCAGTGCGGCTTTTGCACGCCTGGCTTCGTCATGTCGTTGTTCGCCCTGCAGAAGAACAGCCAGGGCGCCGACCTGCAGCAAGCTCAGGAAGCCCTTGCCGGCAACCTGTGCCGCTGTACCGGCTACCGGCCGATCCTCGACGCGGCCGAGCAGAGCTGCCGCCAGCCATGCCGCGACCAGTTCGATGCCCAGCAAGCGCAGACCATAGCCCGCTTGAAAGCCATCGCGCCAACTCAGACCGGCGAACTCAATACCGGCGACAAGCGCTGCCTGGTGCCGCTGACCGTTGCCGATCTGGCCGATCTATACAGCTCGCACCCCGAAGCGCGTCTGCTGGCAGGAGGTACCGATCTGGCACTGGAAGTCACCCAGTTCCACAAGGCCCTGCCGGTGATGATCTATGTGGGCCATGTCGCTGAGCTCAAACGTATCGACAAGACCGCCACCCACCTGGAAATCGGCGCCGCCACCGCGCTTACCGATTGCTACGGTGCACTCAACGAGGAGTACCCGGACTTCGGCGACCTGCTGCACCGCTTCGCTTCGCTGCAGATCCGCAACCAGGGCACCCTGGGTGGCAACATCGGGAACGCCTCGCCGATTGGCGATTCGCCTCCCCTGCTGATTGCCCTGGATGCGCAGGTCGTCTTGCGCCAGGGCGAACGTCAGCGGGTCATGCCGCTGGAAGATTATTTTATCGACTACCGCATCACTGCCCGCCAGGACAGTGAGTTCATCGAGAAGATCATCGTGCCACGCGCCAGCAAAGACTGGGCCTTTCGCGCCTACAAAGTGTCCAAACGCCTGGACGACGACATCTCCGCAGTCTGCGCAGCCTTCAACTTGAGCATCGAAGATGGCGTAGTCAGCGGCGTGCGCATCGCCTTCGGCGGCATGGCGGCCATCCCCAAACGCGCTCGCGCTTGCGAAGCAGCCTTGCGCGGCAAGCCCTGGAACCAGGCCAGCATCGAGCGCGCCTGCCTGGCTCTGGCCGAAGACTTCACCCCGCTCAGCGACTTCCGCGCCAGCAAGGAATACCGCCTGCTCACCGCGCAGAACCTGCTGCGCAAGTACTTCATCGAACAGCAAACGCCTTACATCGAGACACGGGTGACCGATTATGTCTAACCATCACGTTGCCAAGAGCCAGGCCGAGATGGCCGAACTGTTCCGCCAGGACCTGACCAGCGGGGTCGGGCGCAGCATCAAGCACGACAGTGCCGACAAGCATGTGTCTGGCGAAGCGATTTACATCGATGACCGCCTGGAATTCCCGAACCAGTTGCACGTATACGCTCGCACCGCTGACCGCGCCCATGCGCGTATCCTGCGCATCGATACCAGCCCTTGCTATGCCTTCGAGGGCGTGCGAATCGCCATTACCCATGAGGATATTCCGGGCCTCAAGGACATCGGCCCGGTGGTCGCTGGCGACCCGCTGCTGGCCATCGATAAAGTCGAGTTCTTCGGCCAGCCGGTGCTGGCCGTGGCGGCCCGTGACCTGGACACTGCACGGCGTGCCGCTATGGCCGCCATTGTCGAGTACGAAGACCTGGAGCCGGTACTGGACGTGGTCGAGGCGCTGCGCAAGAAGCATTTCGTGCTCGACAGCCACACTCACCAGCGCGGCGATGCTGCCGCAGCCCTGGCGAGCGCCCCGCACCGCCTGCAAGGCACGCTGCACATCGGCGGCCAAGAGCACTTCTACCTGGAAACTCAGATCTCCTCGGTGATGCCTACCGAGGACGGCGGCATGATCGTCTACTGCTCCACGCAGAACCCAACGGAAGTACAGAAGCTGGTCGCCGAAGTGCTCGACGTCCCCATGAACAAAGTGGTGCTGGACATGCGCCGCATGGGTGGCGGCTTTGGCGGCAAGGAAACCCAGGCAGCAAGCCCGGCCTGCCTGTGCGCGGTGATTGCGCGCCTGACCGGCCAGCCAACCAAGATGCGCCTGCCAAGGGTCGAAGACATGACCATGACCGGCAAGCGCCACCCATTCTACGTGGAGTACGACGTCGGCTTCGACGACGACGGCCGCCTGCATGGCATCAATCTGGACCTGGCCGGCAACTGCGGCTACTCGCCAGACCTGTCCGGCTCGATCGTCGACCGTGCCATGTTCCACTCCGACAACGCCTACTACCTGGGCGATGCGACCGTGCACGGCCACCGCTGCAAGACCAACACCGCCTCCAATACCGCCTACCGTGGCTTTGGCGGCCCTCAGGGTATGGTCGCCATCGAGCAAGTGATGGACCACATCGCCCGCCATCTGGGCCGCGACCCGCTGGCGGTGCGCAAGGCCAACTATTACGGCAAGACCGAACGCAACGTCACCCACTACTACCAGACGGTCGAGCACAACATGCTCGAAGAAATGACGGCCGAGCTCGAAGCCAGCAGCGACTACGCTGAGCGTCGCGAATCGATCCGCCGCTTCAACGCCAATAGCCCGGTTCTGAAAAAGGGCCTGGCGCTGACGCCAGTCAAGTTCGGCATCTCGTTCACTGCCACGTTCCTGAACCAGGCCGGTGCGCTGATTCACATCTACACCGACGGCAGCATCCACCTGAACCATGGCGGCACCGAGATGGGCCAAGGGCTCAACACCAAGGTGGCGCAGGTAGTGGCGCAGGTGTTCCAAGTTGATTTCAGCCGTATCCAGATCACCGCCACCAATACCGACAAGGTTCCCAATACCTCGCCGACTGCGGCTTCCAGCGGTGCCGACCTGAACGGCAAGGCTGCCCAGAACGCCGCACAGATCCTCAAGCAGCGCCTGACCGAGTTCGCCGCACGGCACTATCAGGTGACCGAGGAAGACGTCGAGTTTCGCAACGGCCATGTGCGGGTGCGTGACCAGATCGTCAGTTTCGAACAGTTGGTGCAACAGGCGTACTTCGCCCAGGTATCGCTGTCGAGCACCGGTTTCTACCGCACGCCGAAAATCTACTACGACCGCAGCCAGGCACGCGGCCGCCCCTTCTACTACTTCGCCTTCGGCGCTGCCTGTGTGGAAGTGATCGTCGACACCCTGACCGGCGAATATAAGATGCTGCGCGCCGACATCCTGCATGACGTGGGCGATTCGCTGAACCCGGCCATCGATATTGGTCAGGTCGAGGGCGGGTTCATTCAGGGCATGGGCTGGCTGACTACCGAAGAGCTGGTGTGGAACGCCAAAGGCAAGCTGATGACCAACGGCCCTGCCAGCTACAAGATTCCGGCTGTGGCCGACATGCCGCTGGACCTGCGGGTGAAGCTGGTGGAGAACCGCAAGAACCCGGAAGACACCGTGTTCCACTCCAAAGCCGTCGGCGAGCCACCGTTCATGCTCGGCATTGCCGCCTGGTGCGCGCTCAAGGACGCGGTGGCAAGCATCGCCGACTACCGTGTGCAACCCAATATCGACGCGCCGGCCACGCCGGAGCGGGTGTTGTGGGGCTGTGAGCAGATGCGCAAAGCGGTGGCTCAGCAACCATCCGCCGAGCAAGAACTGGAAACCGTGACTCACTGACAGCGAGGATCACAGTGGGGGCACCGGCCAAGACGGCGGTGCGACTCCCTCGCATTCGCGGGCAAACCTGCCCCCACTGTGGACTGGATAGCCCCTTCAAGAGGTTATGGATCATGCACCATTGGATCAACGCCCTCGCCGACCATCAGGCCCGTGGTGAAGCCTGCGTGCTGGTGACTATCATCGAGGAACGCGGCTCGACCCCGCGCAACGCAGGTTCGAAAATGGTCGTCAGCGCCACAGCCCTGTATGACACCATCGGCGGTGGCCACCTGGAATACAAGGCGCTGCACATCGCCCGCCAGATGCTCGAAGAGCACCGCAGCACACCGCACCTCGAGCGCTTCAGCCTCGGCGCCAGCCTTGGCCAGTGCTGCGGTGGTGCCACTGTGCTGCTGTTCGAACCCATGGCCGCGGTGCAAGCGCAGATCGCCGTTTTCGGCGCGGGCCATGTCGGCCGTGCTCTGGTACCCTTGCTCGCCGCGCTGCCCTGCCGAGTGCGCTGGATCGACTCGCGTGAGCAGGAATTCCCCGAGTTCATCCCCAACGGGGTGAGCAAGATCGTCAGTGACGAACCGGTCGACGAGGTTGCAGATCTGCCACCAGGCAGCTACTGCATCGTCATGACCCACAATCACCAGCTCGACCTGGAACTGACCGCCGCCATTCTCAAGCGCAACGATTTCACCTGGTTTGGCTTGATCGGCTCGAAAACCAAGCGGGTCAAATTCGAGCATCGCCTGCGCGAACGCGGCTATGACGATGCTCTGCTGGCGCGTATGCGTTGCCCGATGGGCTTGCCTGAAGTCAAGGGCAAACTGCCGATCGAAATTGCCGTGTCCATCGCCGGCGAAATCATTGCCACCTACAACGCTTGCTTTGGCCAGCATGACGCTGCCGCCAATGCCGGCCCCATTGCCCAGTTGCTGCCCCCCTCCCGGCGCAGCCAAGCCATTTGACGAGTGTGATATGACCGCTACCCGCAAAGCCTACCGTGCCGCCATCCTGCACAGCATCGCCGACCCGGCCGAGGTAGGCCTGGACGCTTCCCATGAATACTTCGAGGACGGCCTGCTGGTGATCGACGACGGCCGCATCAGCGCTGTCGGCCATGCCAGCGAGCTGCTGCCGAGCCTGGCGGCCGACATCGAAGTGATGCATTACCAGGACGCACTGATCACCCCGGGCTTCATCGATACCCACATCCATTTCCCGCAGACTGGCATGATCGGCTCCTACGGCGAACAGCTGCTGGACTGGCTCAACACCTACACCTTCCCATGCGAGAAGCAGTTCGCCGACAAGGATCACGCCGACAAGGTCGCGAAAATTTTCCTCAAGGAGTTGCTGCGCAACGGCACCACCACTGCCCTGGTGTTCGGCAGCGTGCACCCGCAATCGGTCAACGCCCTGTTCGAGGAAGCCGAGCGCCTCGACCTGCGCATGATCGCCGGCAAAGTGATGATGGACCGCAACGCCCCGGACTACCTCACCGACACTGCCGAGTCCAGCTATACCGAAAGCAAGCAGCTCATCGAACGCTGGCATGGCAAGGGCCGCCTGCATTACGCGGTGACCCCGCGCTTCGCTCCAACCAGCACACCGCAGCAACTGGCCCTGGCCGGCCAATTGCTCAAGGAGCACCCCGGGTTGTACATGCACACCCACCTGTCGGAAAACCTCAAGGAAATCGATTGGGTGAAGGAGCTGTTCCCGGAGCAGAAGGGTTACCTGGACGTCTATGACCACTTCGAGCTGCTCAGCGAGCGCTCGGTATTCGCCCACGGCGTGCACCTGTGCGACAGTGAATGCCAACGCCTGGCCGAAACCGGTTCGGCCGTGGCGTTCTGCCCCACTTCCAACCTGTTCCTGGGCAGTGGCCTTTTCAACTTGCCCCAGGCCGAGCGCTTCAAGGTCAACGTGGGTTTGGGCACCGACGTTGGCGCCGGTACCAGCTTCTCGCTGCTCAACACCCTGAACGAAGCCTACAAAGTGATGCAACTGCAAGGCGCGCGTCTGCACCCTTACAAGTCGCTGTACCTGGCAACCCTTGGCGGCGCCCGTGCGTTGCGCCTGGATGACCGCATCGGCAGCCTGCGCCCAGGCAACGATGCCGACTTCGTGGTGCTCGACTACAAGGCCACACCGCTGCTGGACTACCGCATTCAGCAGTCTGCCAGCATCGAAGAAACCCTGTTCGTGCTGACTACTTTGGGCGACGACCGTACCGTGCGCGAAACTTACGCGGCAGGGCGCTGCGTGCATCAGCGCTAAGGCACCTGCGTAAGGTGGGGTAATATGGCTTTTCGGAAATAAGCGGCGAAGCGTCGATGGCTGTGGGGGCACTCCCACACAGCCATCACGTGGGCCGAACGATCAACCCTTGACGGAAACCTTGGGCTTTTTGAGCAAGTGCGAGAACACGGCGTGCAGATCGTCCGAGGCGCTTTCGTCGTCCAGGTTCAGCTTGCTATCGATATGATCCATGTGGTGCATCATCAGGCTCACGGCCTGCTCGGCATCGCGCGCCTCGATGGCGTCGATCAACTGCATGTGCTCGTCATAGGAGCAATGCGAGCGAGTGCCGCTTTCATACTGGGCGATGATCAGCGAGGTTTGCGAAACCAGGCTGCGCTGAAAGCTGACCAGTGGGGCGTTGCCTGCGGCCTCAGCCAGTTTCAGGTGAAATTCGCCAGACAGACGAATACCGGCTCCACGGTCACCACGAGAGAAGCTGTCACGCTCCTCACGCACCATCTGGCGCAGTTCGTTGAGCTGCTCCACGGTAGCATGCTGCACCGCCAGCTCGGTGATGGCGCGCTCCACCATGCGGCGGGAGAAAAATACCTGACGCGCCTCTTCGACCGTTGGGCTGGCCACCACCGCGCCGCGGTTCGGCCGTAACAGTACGACACTTTCATGGGCTAGGCGCGACAAGGCACGGCGAATGATGGTGCGGCTGACGCCGAAGATCTCACCCAGCGCTTCCTCGCTCAACTTGGTGCCCGGCGCCAATCGCTGCTCGAGGATCGCCTCGAAAATGTGCGCGTAGACGATGTCATCCTGGGTACCACTGCGGCCGGCCTTGCCAGTACGCGCAGGTTTTTTCAGAGGTTGCAGCTGTTCGTTCATGGGCTCTCGAAGCACGAAGAGAAAGTATGACGCCATTGTACACAGGCTGAGGCGATTGAGCAGGGGCGTTTAAGCCATATAGCCGTTATACGCCGCATTGCGCGCACAAAAGATAAAACATTATTTGCATTCTTTGTACACAAAAGCATAATCCATCGAGCAACTTCTTGACCCGTAAGTCAACTAAGCGCGTCAGACGTCTGCCTTCCCTCGAGGAGCCACCAAGTGCATTGCTCAGGACCGGCTCCCACAACAACAAGAAAGACTTGAGGAGTACCGCTGTGGAAAGCCGCAAATCCGAAGCACCTACGCTGGATCTCGCGCCACCACTCGAAACGAGTTGGCTGGAACGGATTTTCAAACTCAAGCAACATGGCAGCACCGTCAAAACCGAAATGATCGCCGGGGTGACCACCTTCATCACCATGGCGTATATCATCTTCGTCAACCCAAACATCATGGCCGACGCTGGCATCGACCATGGTGCAGCCTTCGTGGCCACCTGCATCGCCGCAGCCCTGGGCTGCCTGCTGATGGGCCTGTATGCCAACTGGCCGGTCGGCCTGGCGCCGGGCATGGGGCTCAATGCTTTCTTCACCTATACCGTGGTCGGCACCATGGGCTACAACTGGGAAACAGCGCTGGGGGCGGTGTTCGTCTCGGGCGTGCTGTTCATGTTCCTGACCTTGTCGAAAGTGCGTGAATGGTTGCTCAACAGCATTCCGGTCAGCCTGCGCCATGCCATGGGGGCCGGCGTCGGATTGTTTCTCGGGCTGATCGGCCTGAAGACCGCCGGCATCATCGTCGACAGCCCAGCCACTTTGATCAAGCTGGGGTCGCTGCACGAGCCTGGGCCACTGCTGGCGGCGGTGTGCTTCCTGCTTATAGCCATTCTCAGCTACAAGCGTGTATTCGGCGCGATCCTGATCAGCATCATCGGTGTCACCCTGGCCGGCTGGGGGCTGGGCCTGGTCAAGTTCAACGGTGTGATGTCGATGCCACCAAGCCTTGCACCCACCTGGATGGCCATGGACGTAGCCGGTGTGTTCAACGTCAGCATGATCAGCGTGGTGCTGGCGTTTCTGTTCGTGCACATGTTCGACACCGCCGGCACGTTGATGGGCGTGGCCCAGCGGGCCAACCTGGTGGCGCCGGACGGGCGTATCGAGAACTTGTCGAAGGCGTTGAAGGCTGACAGTGCTTCAAGCGTGTTCGGTGCTGTGGTGGGTGTGCCACCGGTCACCAGCTATGTGGAAAGTGCCGCAGGGGTCGCGGCAGGTGGTCGCACTGGCCTTACCGCCGTAGTCGTCGGCATCCTGTTCATCGCCGCGATGTTCTTCGCCCCCCTGGCGGGCATGATTCCCGCCTATGCCACTGCCGGCGCACTGATCTATGTGGCGATGCTGATGATGGGCAGCATGGCACACATCCATTGGGACGAAGCCACCGACAGCATTCCGGCGATCGTCACGGTGATCATGATGCCGCTGACCTTCTCGGTCGCCGATGGCATTGCTCTGGGCTTCATCAGCTATGTGGCGTTGAAGGCGGGGACCGGCAAGTACAAGGAAATTTCGGCCAGCCTGTGGGTGTTGTGCGCGATCTTCATTGCCAAGTTTGTGTTTCTCTGACCACAGCTGCATCAGCCAAAGGCGCCACGGCGCCTCTGGCTGTTTTCAGAGCATCTAAAGCGAGCCCCACAGACTGATATTTTTGTCAGGTGCCAGCAGCAGTGGTGTCTGATACAAATCGTGCAGACCTCGTCAGCGTTATCACCGGAGGCTAATCAATGCGCGATACGGCCTTCCCTACCTGCTCCTATACGCCTTATGGCTACAGCCAGCCGCGCAAAAGCCAGCTGGGGTTCAACGGTGAGTATCAAGAGGCGCTGACCGGTGTTTATCAGTTAGGCAACGGATACCGAACCTACAGCCCATCGCTCATGAGGTTCCATAGCCCAGACGCCCTGAGCCCTTTCGGCGAAGGAGGGGCCAATCCCTATGGTTTCTGCCTGTGTGACCCGATAAACCTGACAGACCCTTCTGGTCGGGCCCCCGCTCTTATCGCGCAAGTCAAAGGCTGGTTCAAGCCAGGCAAAAAGCTCGTAGCCGACACGTGGGACCTCACTGAAAAATCCCTATTCCCACGTCGTTCGCAGTCCGAGCAAGGCTTTATCGAAGGAAGATACGTGATCAATGAATACGTCAAGAAACTCTCTTCAGGCACACCCTTCATAGATAAGCTGGCCGCCGTGAACAACAACCTGGCAAGCCATGGTGATGGTTCCTTGAGTCGCGATCACGCAGATGCCTACGTCAGGATTGCACAACGCACTAAAAGCGGGAGTATTTCCAACACTTCAGCCCATGTGCTTGCTAGCCAGGAATGGATGAAAGAGCAAGGGCCAACGCGCGTGGTCGGTACCTTTTTCAATCTGGGAGGAGCCTTGGGTGCCGGCGTTGAAGATCACGTATTGATGAAGACGGGTAAGTCACTGCACGTCACGGGAAATGGAATTCGCAATGGCATCGATCTCTAGACGAAAAAAAGCCCGCCAGTGTGAGAGCGGGCTAAAGGACCTACGAAGATTCTTCTAGCGACCAACTAGCTTCCACGATAGGTCGAATAGCTGTAAGGCGAGATCAGCAATGGCACGTGGTAGTGCTCTTGCTGCTCGTCGATGCCAAAACGCAGCACTACAACATCCAGAAACGCCTGGGCCGGCAGTTGCACGCCGCGGGCGCGGTAGTAATCACCTGCGCTGAACTGCAACTGATATACCCCTGTGCGGTAGTCATCACCTTGCAGCAACGGCGAGTCGACGCGGCCATCGCTATTGGTCAACGCAGTATTCACCAGCTCCAGCTGCTGGCCTTCGACGCGGTACAGCTCGACCTTGATCGAGCTGCCTGGGCAGCCATGCGCGGCATCCAGTACGTGAGTGGTCAAACGTCCCATCTGCTTGTCGCCTCTTGTTCAATCTATGGGCAAAAAATACACAGCTGACGCCCCAATTCAGGGCTTGCGATGTGCGGGAATGACGCCATTAAGACATTTCAGCGTGAGATTGTACACAATTTTTTGAATCCCTTTACTGCGCCGCCGGCACACCAGCGGCTAGACCCAGATATAGACGCCGTGCAGCGTCTCGGGTCAATTATTGACCAATTAGGCAGGTTTCTTGCAGGCCTATTTGTAACCCAGCCTCAAGCGACAAAAGGGGAGAAATGCGGAAAAACAGGCTTACAAATGATTTCAGAAGTTGTATACAATCATCCCATCTGGTGGTGCGACATCCCGACGCGGCTCGCCCACCCCGCACCAACACACAAGAAGGAAGACTGCAGTGAGCGCTGACTATCCTCGCGACCTGATCGGTTACGGCAACACTCCCCCTCACCCGCACTGGCCGGGCAACGCTCGCATCGCGCTGTCTTTCGTTCTGAACTATGAAGAAGGCGGTGAACGCAACATATTGCACGGCGACAAAGAGTCCGAAGCCTTCCTTTCCGAAATGGTCGCCGCCCAGCCGCTGCAGGGCGCGCGCAACATGAGCATGGAGTCGCTGTACGAGTATGGCAGCCGCGCTGGCGTATGGCGCCTGCTCAAGCTGTTCAAGGACAGCGGCGTACCGCTGACCATCTTCGCCGTGGCCATGGCCGCCCAGCGCCACCCCGACGTGATCCGCGCCATGGTCGAAGCCGGCCACGAGATCTGCAGCCACGGCTACCGCTGGATCGACTACCAGTACATGGACGAAGCGCAGGAACGCGAGCACATGCTCGAAGCCATCCGCATTCTCACCGAACTCACGGGCGAGCGCCCACTGGGCTGGTACACCGGCCGCACCGGGCCGAATACCCGCCGCCTGGTGATGGAAGAAGGTGGTTTTCTGTATGACAGCGACACCTATGACGACGACCTGCCCTACTGGGAGCCGAACAACCCTACCGGCAAACCGCACCTGGTGATCCCTTACACCCTGGACACCAACGACATGCGCTTCACCCAAGTCCAGGGCTTCAACTGCGGCGAGCAGTTCTACCAGTACCTCAAGGACGCTTTCGACGTGCTCTACGCCGAGGGTGCCGAGGCCCCGAAAATGTTATCCATCGGCCTGCACTGCCGCCTGGTCGGCCGCCCGGCGCGCCTGGCTGCGCTCAAGCGCTTCGTCGATTACGCCAAAAGCCATGACCAGGTCTGGTTCGCCCGTCGTGTGGACATCGCTCGCCACTGGCACGCCACCCACCCGTACAAGAAAGAGAACGCCTGATGACCGCTTTCAACACACTCAAGCCTTCCACCCTGGACCGTGATGCCTTCGTCAAGGCATTCGCCGACATCTACGAGCACTCGCCGTGGGTTGCCGAAAAGGCTTACGACCTGGGCCAACTGGGTGAGCTGGACGAGATCGAGGTACTGCACCAGCGCATGAGCGATATCCTGCTGAGCGCCAACCACGCTGACCAACTGGCGCTGATCAACGCTCACCCGGACCTGGCCGGTAAAGCCGCCGTGCAAGGCCAATTGACCGAGTCGAGCACCAATGAGCAGGCAGGCGCGGGCATCCACCAATGCACCCCTGAAGAATTCGCCCGTTTCACCGAACTCAATGACGCCTACAAAGCCAAGTTCCAGTTCCCGTTCATCATGGCGGTCAAAGGCAGCAACCGGCATCAGATCCTCGCCTCTTTCGAAAAGCGCATTCACAACGATGCCGAGGCCGAATTCAAGGAAGCCCTGGCGCAGATAAACCTGATTGCACTGTTCCGCCTGCTGCAACTGTAAACCGCAGCCGAACCCCATTTAGAAAAACGCACAAGAGAAGAGATAACCCATGCGCACCCTGATGATCGAGCCCCTGAGCAAAGAAGCATTCGCCCCTTTCGGTGACGTGATCGAAACCGATGGCAGCGACCACTTCATGATCAACAACGGCTCGACCATGCGTTTTCACAAGCTCGCCACGGTCGAGACCGCCGAGCCTGAAGACAAGGCGATCATCAGCATCTTCCGCGCCGACGCGCTGGACATGCCGCTGACCGTGCGCATGCTGGAACGCCATCCGCTGGGCAGCCAGGCTTTCATCCCGCTGCTCGGCAACCCCTTTCTGATCGTGGTCGCGCCCGTTGGCGATGCACCTGTATCAGGCTTGGTCCGTGCCTTCCGTAGTAATGGCAGGCAGGGCGTTAATTACCATCGCGGCGTCTGGCACCACCCGGTGCTGACGATCGAAAAGCGGGATGATTTCCTGGTGGTTGATCGCAGCGGTTCTGGCAACAACTGCGATGAGCATTACTTCACCGAGGAACAGATGCTGATCCTCAATCCCCACCAATAAGAAAAGGTCGATCATCCTTCACGGTGATCGGCAGAGGTACATACTGTGGAAGCACACCTTCACGAATGGCTGAACCTGAGCATTCGCTGGGTTCACATGATCACCGGTGTCGCCTGGATCGGTGCATCGTTCTACTTCGTCTGGCTTGAGAACCACCTGAACCGAAGCAACCCGCGCGATGGGTTGTCGGGTGATCTCTGGGCGATTCACGGCGGAGGTATCTACCACCTGGAGAAATACAAGCTCGCGCCCCCGAAAATGCCCGAGAACCTGCACTGGTTCAAATGGGAAGCCTATTTCACCTGGATGTCCGGTATCGCCCTGCTGTGCGTAGTGTTCTACTGGAACCCGACCCTGTACCTGCTGGCCCCTGGCAGCACCCTCAGTGGCGCCGAAGGCGTGGCGATCGGTATCGGTTCGCTGGTGGCCGGTTGGTTCATCTACGACTTCCTTTGCGATTCGCCGCTGGGTAAAAAGCCTGCCCTGCTCGGTGCCGTGCTGTTCGTGCTGATCATTGCCGCCTGCTGGGGCTTCAGCCTGGTGTTCAGCGGCCGTGGCGCCTACCTGCATACCGGCGCGATCATCGGCACCATCATGGTCGGCAACGTATTCCGCATCATCATGCCGGCCCAGCGCCAGCTGGTAGCGGCGATCGAAAACAACCAGACGCCTGACCCGGTTCTGCCGGCCAAGGGCCTGTTGCGCTCGCGCCACAACAACTATTTCACCTTGCCGGTGCTGTTCATCATGATCAGCAACCACTTCCCGAGCACCTACGGTAGCCAGTACAACTGGCTGATCCTGGCGGGTATTGCAGTAGCCGCGGTTCTGATCCGCCACTACTTCAACACCCGCCATGACAGCAACAAGTACGCCTGGACCCTGCCCGTGGGTGCACTGGCGATGATCTGCCTTGCCTACGTCACCGGTCCCAAGCCGATGGCGGTGAGCCCTGAACAGGCAGCGGCGAAGATCGAGTATCAGCCATTACCTGCGACCGCCGTTGGTGGCAAGACCGCCGCCGAGCTGCGCGCCGAGGAAGCTGCCAAGGCCGCCCAAGCGCCTGCCGCGCCTGCCGAGGCACCCGCCCAGGCGAGCGCCCAGGCAGCCGGTGGCGACTTTGACAAGATCCATAAAGTCATCCAGGAACGCTGCAGCGTGTGCCACTCGTCGAAACCGACCAGCCCGTTGTTCAGCGCAGCACCTGCCGGCGTGATGTTCGACACCCCGCAGCAGATCCAGGCCCAGGCCGCGCGCATTCAAGCGCAAGCGGTCGCAAGCCAGATCATGCCGCTGGGCAACATCACCCAGATGACTGCCGAAGAGCGCAAGCTCGTCGGTGACTGGATCGCCAAGGGCGCGCAAGTCAACTGATCCACCGGGCTGCGCTCCACAGAACGGACGCACCCGCGAAGAGGCCGGCGACGCCGGCCTTGGTTTCACGTCACACGCAACAAGCAAGCATCGAGCGCTCGACTGCACGCGCGAACCCTGGCCGCTGACATGGGGCCTGGCGCCTGCGACTGACGCTTGGATCCGAGAATAAAAACAAAACTCGAGGTGCTGCATGTCCGAGTCACGCAAGGCGTACATTCCCGTTGCGCCGCCGCGACAGCCCCTGCCCCTGTTCCAATTGATTCTGGTTGGCCTGCAACACGTGCTTCTGATGTACGGGGGTGCGATTGCCGTACCGCTGATCATCGGCCAGGCCGCTGGCTTGTCACGTGAAGAAGTCGCTTTCCTGATCAACGCCGATCTGCTGGTCGCCGGTGTCGCTACCATCATCCAGTCGTTCGGTATCGGCCCGGTCGGCATCCGCATGCCGGTGATGATGGGCGCCAGCTTCGCCGCCGTTGGCAGCATGGTGGCCATGGCCGGGATGCCGGGTGTAGGCCTGCAAGGGATCTTCGGCGCGACCATCGCTGCCGGGTTCTTCGGTATGCTGATCGCACCCTTCATGTCGAAGGTAGTACGTTTCTTCCCGCCGCTTGTCACCGGTACGGTGATCACCTCCATTGGCTTGTCGCTGTTCCCCGTGGCGGTCAACTGGGCCGGTGGCGGCCAAAGCGCATCGACCTTCGGCTCGCCGATCTACCTACTGGTTGCCGGCCTGGTGCTGGCGGTCATTTTGTTGATCAACCGCTTCATGCGCGGCTTCTGGGTCAACGTTTCAGTGCTGGTGGGAATGGGCCTGGGCTACATCCTGGCTGGCTCCATCGGCATGGTCGACCTGTCGGGCCTGAGCATTACGCCGTGGCTGCAAGTGGTGACGCCACTGCACTTTGGCATGCCGACCTTCAGCTTGGCACCGATTCTGTCGATGTGTCTGGTGGTGGTGATCATCTTCGTCGAGTCCACGGGCATGTTCCTGGCTCTGGGCAAGGTGACCGATCGTGAAGTAACCCCAGCAATGCTGCGCCGTGGGCTGTTGTGCGATGCCGGCGCGTCGTTCATCGCCGGTTTCTTCAACACCTTCACCCATTCCTCGTTCGCCCAGAACATCGGCCTGGTGCAAATGACGGGTGTGCGCTGCCGGTACGTCACGGTCATGGCAGGCGCCCTGCTGATCGTGCTCAGCCTGCTACCCAAGGCCGCCTACCTGATCGCCTCGATCCCGCCTGCGGTGCTGGGCGGCGCGTCCATCGCCATGTTCGGCATGGTCACCGCCACTGGTATCAAGATCCTGCAGGAAGCCGACATCGGCGACCGTCGCAACCAGTTGCTGGTGGCGGTGAGCATCGGCTTTGGGTTGATCCCAGTGGTCAGGCCGGAGTTCTTCGCCCAGATGCCGCAGTGGATGGAACCGATCACCCACAGCGGTATCGCCATGGCCACGGTCAGTGCGCTGGTACTGAACGTGCTGTTCAACATCCTGGGTGGTGCAGAGCGCGCCGTGCATAACGACGCCTGCCACCAACATTGAGCCAATCGGGGGCGGCGTCATCTGCCGCCCCATGCTCCACTTGGGCAGTAACCGCTTCACCGTCGGCCCGCCGGAATGGGCCGCTCGGGGCGCCCGTGCGCCAAAAAAACCGCTAACAAAAACAATAAGTCCGGGAATCACAACATGAAGCGCATCACCTCGTCCCTGCTACTGGGTAGCAGCTTGCTGGCCGCCCTCCCCGCCCACGCAGGCCAATGGTTGTTGTGGCATGGCGAAAGCCTGACCTACTTGTACGGCAAGGACTTCAAGGTCAACCCTGATATCCAGCAGACCATCACCTTCGAACACGCTAACAAGTGGAAGTACGGCGACACCTTCCTGTTTGTCGACAAGATCTTCTACAACGGCAAAGCCGACCCTGGCAAAGGCGTGACCACCTATTACGGTGAATTCAGCCCGCGCCTGTCATTGGGCAAGATCCTCGACCAGAAACTTGCCTTCGGCCCGGTCAAGGACGTCTTGCTGGCCATGACTTACGAGCGAGGTGAAGGCGACAACGAGGCCTACCTGATCGGCCCCGGCTTCGACCTGGACATCCCCGGCTTCAACTACTTCACCCTGAACTTCTACGTGCGCAACACCGAAGGCAGCCGCCCGGGCGACAATGTCTGGCAGATAACCCCTGGCTGGTCGTACACCATCCCCGTAGGCAAATCCGACGTGCTGATCGACGGCTACATGGACTGGGTGCCAGACAACGACCAGAACAAACGCGGCACCTACCACGCCAACCTGCACTTCAACCCACAGGTCAAATACGACCTCGGCAAGGCCCTGAACCTGGGGGCCAAACAGCTATATGTGGGCTTCGAATACAGCTACTGGAAAGACAAGTACGGCATCGACAGCTGCGGCAACCTACAGAGCAACCAGAGTGTTGCCAGCGCGCTGATCAAGGTACATTTCTGAAAACCTGATCGAACGCCCAGGTTTGAATCACAGTGCGCCAGGACGGAGCACTTGAGACGCGGCGCGCAAGCCAGTAATCTGCGCGCCCCCTCGATTGAGGCAGGATGGATTCTGCCTGCGTTTACTGACCGCTCAGTCAATGAATTCGGGCGGTTGGCCGACGTGTTGCCAGCCTGAAATACCCATTTTCATCCGTTCAGAACGAGTCGAGCAGGAAGACAGCGGCTAACCCCGAAAAGTTGGCGCAGCTCTTGCCAATCAAGTGTGGCCAATCGAAAAAAGCTGACTCAAAAGACAAAAAGCGCCTCTCGAGCGCTGACAATAACCAATCAAGGGAGCGACACTCGCAATGCGTACCATCAATAGCCTGATTCTCGCGGGCGGCCTGCTGGCCTGCGGCACTTCTTTTGCCGGCGACCTGCTGCAGTGGCAGAACAACAGCCTGACCTACCTGTGGGGCAAGAACTTCAAGGTCAACCCGGAGACTCAGCAAACCTTCACCTTCGAACATGCTGATGGCTGGAAGTACGGCGACAACTTCTTCTTCGTCGACAAAATCTTCTATCAGGGTAAAAAAGACGCTAACAACGGCCCCAACACGTACTACGGTGAATTCAGCCCGCGCCTGTCGTTCAACAAGATCTTCGACCAGAAGCTTGAGTTCGGCCCGGTCAAGGACGTGCTGCTGGCCATGACCTACGAGTTCGGTGAAGGGGACACCGAGTCTTATCTGATCGGCCCGGGCTTCGACCTGGCCATCCCAGGCTTCGACTACTTCCAGCTGAACTTCTACAACCGCACTACCGACGGTAGCCGCGCCGGTGACAATGTCTGGCAGATCACCCCGGTATGGTCCTACACCATTCCTGTGGGCGACTCCGATGTATTGATCGATGGTTTCATGGACTGGGTGGTGGACAACGACGAGAACCGTCGCGGCACCTACCATGCCAACCTGCACTTCAACCCGCAGATCAAGTACGACCTGGGCAAGGCTTTGCACCTGGGCGAGAAACAACTGTACGTGGGCGTCGAGTACGACTACTGGAAGAACAAGTACGGTATCAAGGACAGCGATGGCTTCACTACCGATCAGAACACCATGAGCTTCCTGGTCAAAGTGCACTTCTAATTCTGCTGAATATGACAGCGCCGCCGTTTGGCGGCGCTTTCATAGCCATAATCTGCTGCGGGCTTCATTCTCGAGGCGCCTGATAGGCCGTGCAGCGTCGCAATCGCGGCTCAAGGCGGGCCTAAGTTGCAGAGCTTCGGCGAACCCAGGAAAACCCGCTGACCACCACCGCCGCTACAAAGCCAGCCACTGCCCCAATCACACCAAACAACGCGTATTTCACGACTGGCCCCCAACCTGCACTCGCTGCTACCACACCCTCAACGGCGTGTTCGAGCGGCAGTATGCCTTCAGCCACGAAGGTGCCGCCGACCAGAAACATCGCTACCGTACCGATCCAGGAAAGCGCCTTCATCAAAAATGGCGCAGCCGCTACCAATACCTGGCCGAACTTTCTGACTGCCCTGCCCCATCCACCCCGAGCCTTGGATTTAGACAGTGCGAAGCCGGCGTCATCCAGGCGAACAATGCCCGCAACCAGGCCATACACGCCCACGGTCATGATTACCGCAATTAGCACAAGGGTCAGAATCTGCTGATACAAAGGGGCCTGCGCAACGACATTGAGCGTGATGACGATGATCTCGGCACTCAAGATGAAGTCAGTCTTGATGGCACCTTTGATCTTGCGTTTTTCGTAGTCAGCCAGCGCCTCGGGGCTTTTGGGCGTGGCCTGCTTACCCTGTTCCGACGAACCGTGCCCCTTGCGTGAAAACTTGTCCTTGATCGCTTCGTAGCCTTCGTAGCAAAGGTAAATGCCGCCTGCCATCAATAGCCATTTGACCGCTGCTGGTAGTACTGCACTGAGCACAAGGGCACAAGGCACCAGAATCGCCTTGTTCCTGAGCGACCCTTTGAACACTGCCCAAACGACAGGGAGTTCACGGTCTGCCTTCATGCCTGTCACTTGCTCGGCATTCACAGCCAGGTCATCACTGAGCACGCTGGCAGACTTCTTCGCCGCGACCTTGCTCATCAACGAGATGTCGTCCAACAGCGCCGCGATATCATCCAATAAAGCAAAAAAGCTGCTGCCAGCCATAACATCCAATCCTCGGTAAAAGCGCGCATCCTACTCGCTTGAAGCACCCGGCTCACCCAGCGCTCACAAGAACCGTACTCGCGAGACAAAGACTTCATAAGGACCTGCTGTGGGCAAAACAGTTCATGTCCCACAGCTAGGGCTACCGCATCCCTTGCTGCGCGCCACAGCGCAGCGGTCGGGAGACTGAAGCACCTTGCCCAGATGCACATCCAATGCAGAGCACGGCCCACCCAGGCCACCGCCAACCAGCCCAGGCCGCTTACCGTTGAGCGGCCCGCACCGCGCCGCGCGCCACCACTAACTCGCCGGACGCTACTGGCGTCACCGTGCAAGCGTCCCATAGTGGGGCAATAGTATGAGCCTGGGCTGTCAGCAAAGCCGCCTTCCAGTAGCCCTTGAGCTTGACCGCTCCCCCACCGACTGCCAGGCGCGAGGGGTTGAGCATGTTTATCACGCTCGCGATTCCAAGACCCAGCGCCTGGCCTCCAGCCTTAACCGTCAACATTACAGAAGGATCGTCTGCATTAGCCAACCGTGCAAAAGCTTCGCCGTCGATGCCATGCAGACCGGCCATCGCCCCCCCGCCGGCTATCTCATCCAGTCGCTTGACTGCCCCATCTATGTACAGTGGCAGGTAACCGAGCTCGCCTGCCCAGCCATTGGCACCTTCCAATTGCCGCCCCTGAGCAATGAATGCGGCACCTATGGCAGTGCCGGCCATGATGACGCCACCGGTGAAATCGTCGCAGGCATCGTGCATCTCCTCCAAGAGAGCCGCTTTGACATCGTTGATCACAGCTACCTGACACCCAAGGGCCTTGAGCGAAGTTGCTGGGTGCCACCCCGTCAAGCCGGGCAACACGTCGCAAGACACGACCCGCCCATCGCAGGCGACTAGGCCAGGTACGGCAATACCAAGGCGAGTCGGGCGCAGGTTCAGTTCTTCGGCGAAGGCGCAAAGCTGGGCGGCAAAATCTTCGGGTGTGTAGTTCAGGCCCGTTGTAAAACGTCGCGAATACCCATCACATACAAGGGACAATTTAGTCCCGCCCAAATCTGCGCCAATGATGATCTCAGGTGCTTCGCACGCACTGCTCATTGCACTACCTCTTGATTAACGACCACCGCTTCAAGCGCTGAGGCGGTGGAAACTGCCAGAATCATCGGCACTGGGTTCAGTACTCAGGCATCAATCACTGCTCACTGTCGCGGCAAGTTCACCCAACTCATCACTCACTATGCGAACCAGGCCTTTACCACTGAAAGCTCGATGCTGCAGGCCGCTGAGATGGTCTGCAAGATACTCGAAGGAGACGACATTGAAATGGTCAGGCTCCCACTCACCACGCCCCAATAAGGTGAGGATCTCATTGCCCGCATCGACAAGGTCTCGCCAGGTGCGGTCATCACCGTATGCATGGGCTGCCCCCAGAGCAACTTCGTGTATCGATATCGTTCGAGTGAACGGTGGTAACGGCGATACATCCAGACGATCCTGAACACAGACCAAGTGGCCATTGGCTCTAAGGGCGGGGACAAGGCTAGCCGCGTGCTCAGCGCTCACCGTATCAATGACCGCGTCGAATACCGCCGGCCCTGACCACGGCTCAGTCAGAGGGCCTGCCATGCGCTCGATCACGCCCAGATCGGCCAGCCTTTTCCAATGCCTGGGGTGGCTGAGCGAGGTGACCTTCAACCCTCGCCGCACAGCTAGTTGAATCAGATGATTGGCAACCGAACCACCAGCCCCGCTCACCAACAATGTGCGACATGCCGACGGCAGCTTTTCTAAAGCCAGCCAAGCGGTCAGTGATGGGCAGGGGAAACTGGCAGCCTGCTCCCAACTGACGCCTGCGGGAACATGAAGTAATGCCCTGGCATTGACGGGGGTATATTGCGCAAAACTACCGTGACGACCAAGGCTTTGATGGTAAGCGACACGCTGCCCGACCCAGGATGCGGGGACATTATCACCGGTAGCCACCACAACACCCGCACCATCGACACCTGGTACGTGCCCTGGCTGCCAATTGACCAGGCTGCCACCCAAGACTTTCCAATCAACGGGGTTGAGCCCGATCACGATATTGCGGATAAGCACGTCGTCCGCTTGTAGCTTCGGCATCGGCAATTCAGTGAGCTGCAGTTGCGCTGGGTCCGCACTGCCTTGCCAGGTAAACGCGCGATAGGACGGTGGCAGGGTCATGCTTGATAAGCTCCTGCAGAATAAGTGAGTTCATAGCTGTGGCTGTAGATTTCCAGAATATTGCCGAATGGGTCTTCCATATAGACCATGCGATACGGCTTCTCGCCTGGGAAATACTCACGAACCGGCATCCGCTGCTTACCGCCAGCGGCGACGATCTTGGCGGCTAGGCCTTCGACATCTGGATCTTGCACGCAGAAGTGAAAGACACCGGTTTTCCAGTACTCAAAGTTGTTTTCTTGACGTTCGGCATTGCGGAATTCGAATATTTCGACTCCGATACGGTCCCCCGTCGAGAGGTGAGCGATTCGGAACGAGCCCCACCCGGGACCGAATACGTCGGTGCACATCACACCAATTGCACTTTCGTCCTCAGTGATGGTGGTCGGTGGCATGATCAGATACCACCCCAGTACCTCTGTATAGAATTTGACGGCGCCGTCGAGGTCGGTGACCGACAGGCCGATGTGAGAGAAGTTGCGTGGATAAACGGACATGATGGCGAACCTCCAGAAGAGTTGGCACTACCCTATCCATCGCCATCTATAATGAAAACCATGATCAGGTTATGGTTACGATAAGACTTCATGATGGTTAATCCGCAGTGGCTCCGGTCCTTCGCAGTGCTTGCCGAACGTGGAAATTTCACTCGCACGGCTGAGCAGCTGAATCTCACCCAAGCTGCAGTGAGTCAGCATATACGTAACCTGGAGCATCAGTACGGTACTTTGCTCATCCGCCACCACCGGCATGTGGAGCTGACACCTGCTGGAACTGCCTTGTTGGAATACTTCAGAGAAGTGGAACGCGCTAGCCGCGCGCTTGATGCTCGCCTCAATGCTGACCAACTAGAGGTTGGTGACATCAGCTTAGTTACACCAGGCAGCATAGGGCTGGCCCTGTATCCGCTGCTGCTGGATTATCAACAAGCCCATCCAGGCCTCATTATCCGCCATAGGTTTGCCCCGGACTCAGAGGTGCTGGAGGCAGTACTGAGCAATCGCTTCGAGATGGGGATTGTGACGTTCAAGCCGCAAGACGAGAGGATCGAATCCCAGACCTTCACCGAGGAGCCCCTGGAGCTGATACTGCCAGCTGCACATCCCTATGCAGGCTTCGAAACCTTGTTGGAGCTGGGCTTTGTCGACCACCCAGACGGAGTCGGGATGGCAACACGCTTACTTAGCCGACGGTATCCAGACACACCAGGGATGCGAGCGATCCAGGCAAAGGGCTTTAGCAATCAGGTAGGCCTGATCCTGGAGCCGGTATCACGAGGCTTGGGTTTCACCGTGCTACCAAGGTTCGCCAGGCTCGCCTTCCACCAACAGGATAAATTGCAGGTCGTTGAATGTGGTAACCCTGTGGTGGATACGCTCTGGCTGATCTACAGGTCAGAGTGGCCTTTGTCTTCCAGGGCCAGGCGGGTTATTGAACGGATGCAGGAGCGTCTGAATGCAAACCATCGTTGAGTACTGCCGGGCAACTGTGGCCTCAGTCGAAACCAAGCCAGGCACCCTGGACGGATCAGCTAGCGATTACGCGCTGCCCTAAGGCGCCAAGGCCCCTGCCTTGAGCCCCCGTCGGGCGCGGTGCTACCATGCCCGATCCCTCTTCGAGGCGGCCAGACACGAGGAAGATCCCTGACCATGAGCACCATTCGCGAGCGCAACAAGGAGCTGATCCTGCGCGCAGCCAGTGAAGAATTCGCCGACAAGGGCTTCGCCGCCACCAAAACCAGCGATATCGCCGCCAAGGCGGGGCTGCCCAAGCCGAACGTGTATTACTACTTCAAATCCAAGGACAACCTCTACCGCGAGGTTCTGGAAAGCATCATCGCGCCGATCATGCAGGCATCCACGCCGTTCAACGCCGACGGCGACCCCAAAGAGGTGTTGAGTGCTTACATTCGCTCCAAGATCCGCATCTCGCGGGATCTGCCCCATGCCTCGAAGGTATTTGCCAGCGAGATCATGCATGGCGCGCCGCACCTGTCGCCCAACCAGGTGGAACAACTGAACGAGCAGGCGCGGCACAATATCGAGTGCATTCAGGGCTGGATCGATCGTGGGCAAATCGCGCATGTCGATGCCCACCACCTGATGTTCAGTATTTGGGCCGCGACCCAGACCTACGCCGATTTCGACTGGCAAATTTCGGCAGTGACCGGCAAAGCCAAGCTGGCCGATAGCGACTATGACGCTGCGGCCGACACCATCATCCGCATGGTGCTCAAAGGGTGTGAGCCAGAAGCAGCCTGACAGCCAGCGCAGGCCGCTTCGCGGGTAAACCCGCTCCCACCGGCTCCCCACAGTTTTCAAGCCTGTGGCTAACGTGTGTGAGGTTTACCCGCGAAAAAGCCAGTTCAGGCAGCCTGGGTTCAGGCCGCCACCCCCGCATCCGCCTTCAGCCCCACCTCTTCGATCGCACTGATCGCGCATTGCTCGTCGATATCCGATGTATCACCGCTGATGCCTAGCGCACCGAGCACTTTGCCGTCCTGATCACGAATCAGCACGCCCCCGGGCGCTGGCACTACCGGCCGCTCACCCAACCCATTCAATGCCGCAAAGAAGGCCGGACGCTGTTGTGCATCAAGCGCCAACAGGCGCGAGCCTTTGCCCAAGGCAATCGCCCCCCACGCTTTGCCCGTGGCCACCTCGGGGCGAATCAGGCTGGCACCGTCTTCTCTTTGCAACGCCAAGACATGACCGCCGGCATCGAGTACAGCCACGGTCAGGGGCGCTGCGTTGATCTTGCGGCCCGCCGCCAGCGCGGCGTTGACCAGGCTGACAGCGAGTTTCAGGTTCAAAGCGTTCATGGAAAGGTCCTCTTATTGTTGTGAGAAGCCCTGAGGGCAGATGAAAAACGGATGAACCAATAGAACACAACCGGCGATATTTTTGTATACAATAATTTGAAACGATCGTATGCGAGATCGCAAACTGCCGTTTTCACGGGCGCTAAGTGGAAAGCACCTCTGCCCGACGAAAATCCGTTGACCTGAGCGGCCAGCCATGAATACACTCTGGCACAAAGCAAGTTGTATACAATTACAAAATCGATGAGGCACAAATCATGAGCAAAATGAGAGCAATCGATGCAGCCGTTCTGGTCATGCGCCGTGAAGGTGTAGATACCGCGTTCGGCATCCCAGGGGCTGCCATCAACCCGTTGTACTCGGCCCTGAAGAAAGTGGGTGGCATCGATCACGTCCTCGCTCGTCACGTCGAAGGCGCCTCGCACATGGCCGAGGGCTACACCCGTGCCAACCCAGGCAACATCGGTGTGTGCATCGGCACCTCCGGCCCAGCCGGCACCGACATGGTCACCGGCCTGTACAGCGCCTCGGCCGACTCCATTCCGATTCTCTGCATCACTGGCCAGGCGCCGCGTGCGCGCCTGCACAAGGAAGACTTCCAGGCTGTCGACATCACCAACATCGTCAAGCCGGTCACCAAATGGGCGACTACCGTTCTGGAGCCGGGCCAGGTGCCTTACGCCTTCCAGAAGGCCTTCTATGAAATGCGCACCGGTCGCCCTGGCCCTGTACTGATCGACCTGCCATTCGACGTGCAGATGGCCGAAATCGAATTCGACATCGACGCCTACGAGCCGCTGCCAGTACACAAGCCATCCGCCTCTCGCGTACAGGCTGAAAAAGCCCTGGCCATGCTCAATGACGCTGAGCGCCCGCTGCTGGTCGCCGGCGGCGGCATCATCAACGCCGACGCCAGCGACAAGCTGGTGGAGTTCGCCGAGCTCACCGGCGTGCCGGTGATCCCAACCCTGATGGGCTGGGGCACCATCCCTGACGATCACGCCCTGATGGTCGGCATGGTCGGCCTGCAGACTTCGCACCGTTATGGCAACGCCACCCTGCTCAAATCCGACCTGGTGTTCGGTATCGGTAACCGCTGGGCCAACCGCCACACCGGCTCCGTCGACGTGTACACCGAAGGCCGCAAGTTCGTACACGTGGACATCGAACCGACCCAGATCGGCCGCGTGTTCACCCCTGACTTAGGGATAGTGTCCGACGCAGGCAAAGCGCTGGATGCGTTCCTGGAAGTGGCTCGCGAGTGGAAAGCCGCCGGCAAGCTCAAGTGCCGCAAAGCCTGGCTGGAAGACTGCCAGCAGCGCAAGGCCACCCTGCAGCGCAAGACCCACTTCGACAACGTGCCGGTCAAGCCGCAGCGCGTGTACGAAGAAATGAACCAGGTATTCGGCAAGGACACCTGCTACGTGAGCACCATCGGCCTGTCGCAGATCGCTGGCGCGCAGTTCCTGCACGTGTACAAGCCACGCCACTGGATCAACTGCGGCCAGGCCGGCCCACTGGGCTGGACCATCCCTGCGGCTCTGGGTGTCGTCAAGGCCGACCCGAAACGCAAGGTCGTCGCGCTGTCGGGTGACTACGACTTCCAGTTCATGATCGAAGAGCTGGCCGTTGGCGCGCAGTTCAACCTGCCGTACGTCCACGTGCTGGTGAACAACGCCTACCTGGGCCTGATCCGTCAGGCACAGCGTGGCTTCGACATGGATTACTGTGTACAACTGGCCTTCGAGAACATCAACTCGACCGACGCCGCCACCTACGGGGTCGACCACGTCGCTGTGGTAGAGGGCCTGGGTTGCAAGGCCATCCGCGTATTCGAACCGGCGCAAATCGCCCCTGCCCTGCTCAAAGCGCAGAAGATGGCCGAAGAGTTCCGCGTACCGGTCGTGGTCGAAGTGATCCTCGAACGCGTCACCAACATTTCCATGGGCACCGAGATCAACGCAGTCAACGAATTCGAAGACCTGGCTCTGGTCGGCAACGACGCGCCGACTGCCATCTCGCTGCTGGACTGATCGCCTGACGCCCCCATGCGCCTGCGCTGGGGGCCTTCATCGCAAGGAGACAACCCATGCCTCGCTTCGCTGCCAACTTGTCCATGCTGTTCACCGAACAGGACTTCCTGGCCCGCTTCAAGGCTGCCGCCGACGCTGGTTTCAGCGGCGTCGAATACCTTTTCCCCTATGACTTCAGCGCAGCCGAAATCAAGCAGCAGCTCGATGCCAACGGCCTGACCCAGGTGCTGTTCAACCTGCCCGCCGGCGACTGGGCCAAAGGTGAGCGCGGCATCACCTGCCACCCTGACCGCATCGAAGAATTCCGCGCCGGTGTCGACAAGGCTATCGAATACGCCAAGGTGCTGGGCAACACCCAGGTCAACGCCCTGGCCGGCATTCGTCCGCAAGGCCCCGACTGCGCCACCGTGCGCAAGACCTTCGTGGAAAACCTGCGCTACGCGGCAGACAAGCTCAAGGCCGCCGGGATCCGCTTGGTCATGGAAATGATCAACACCCGCGACATCCCGGGCTTCTACCTGAACACCACGAAACAGGCCCTGGAAATCCAGGCCGAAGTCGGCAGCGACAACCTGTTCCTGCAGTACGACATCTACCACATGCAGATCATGGAAGGTGACCTGGCTCGCACCATGCAAGCCAACCTGAACCTGATCAACCACATCCAGCTGGCCGATAACCCAGGCCGCAACGAACCCGGCACCGGCGAGATCAACTACCGCTTCCTGTTCGAGCACCTGGACCGCATCGGCTACCAGGGCTGGGTAGGCGCAGAGTACAAGCCGCTGACCACAACCGAAGCGGGCCTGGGCTGGCTGAAATCACACAACGCGATCTGAATCACCTGCTCCCACCGGGCACGCGAACAAATATAAAAGAGGTAATTTCTCATGGCTAAAATCGGTTTCCTCGGCACCGGCATCATGGGCAAGCCCATGGCCCAGAACCTGCAGAAAGCAGGTCACAGCATCTTCGTTTCCACTCACCACGACCCAGCCCCAGCCGACCTGCTCGCCGCTGGCGCGGTGGCCCTGGCCAACCCTAAGGAAGTGGCCCAGGAAGCTGAGTTCATCATCATCATGGTGCCGGACACCCCGCAGGTCGAAAGCGTGCTGTTCGGTGAAAACGGCGTCGTCGAAGGCGTGGGCCCGAACAAGGTGGTGATCGACATGAGCTCGATCTCCCCAACCGCCACCAAAGCCTTCGCCGAGAAAATCAAGGCAACCGGCGCAGCCTACCTCGACGCCCCGGTCTCCGGCGGTGAAGTCGGCGCCAAGGCCGCGACCTTGAGCATCATGGTCGGTGGTTGCCCGAAAGCCTTCGAGCGCACCTTGCCGCTGTTCGAAGCCATGGGCAAGAACATCACCCGCGTCGGTGGCAACGGTGACGGCCAGACCGCCAAGGTCGCCAACCAGATCATCGTCGCCCTGAACATCCAGGCCGTTGCCGAAGCCCTGCTGTTCGCCGCCAAGAACGGCGCCGACCCGGCCAAGGTACGTGAGGCACTGATGGGTGGCTTCGCTTCGTCGAAAATCCTCGAAGTGCATGCCGAGCGCATGATCAAAGGCACCTTCGACCCAGGCTTCCGCATCAGCCTGCACCAGAAGGACCTGAACCTGGCCCTGCAAGGCGCCAAGGAGCTGGGCATCAACCTGCCCAACACCTCCAATGCCCAGCAAGTGTTCAACACCTGCGCGGCCATTGGTGGCAGCAACTGGGACCACTCGGCGCTGATCAAAGGCCTGGAGCACATGGCCAACTTCTCGATTCGCGACGACAAGTAAGACCTTACTGGCCTCATCGCGAGCTGCGCTCGCTCCTACAGGATCAGCGTAAGGCCCGTAGGAGCGAGCAAAGCTCGCGATGAAGCACACGCGGCCTGCCCTGCGACCACAGGCCAGGCAGTGACACCGAGCAACACCCGCCCCTGGTTCGGCCTGCACGGAGGCAGTTCCAGGGGCGTTTTCGATTCTGTAGAACAACAATAACTGGGAGCCTGCCATGTCGGTCGATCCGCAAACCCTTCTTCGCGACCTGTTCGACACAGCCATCGCCGCCGCCCACCCACGCCAAGTTCTCGAGCCGTACCTGCCCGCCGACCGTAGCGGCCGGGTCATCGTCATCGGCGCCGGCAAAGCCGCAGCCGCCATGGCCGAAGTGGTCGAGAAATGCTGGCAGGGCGACGTCTCTGGCCTGGTCGTCACCCGCTACGGCCACGGCGCCAACTGCCAGAAGATCGAGGTGGTCGAAGCCGCTCACCCGGTCCCCGACGCCGCCGGCCTGGCCGTGGCCAAACGCGTGCTGGAACTGGTCAGCAACCTCACCGAAGACGACCGCGTCATCTTCCTGCTGTCCGGCGGTGGCTCTGCCCTGCTGGCGTTACCTGCCGAAGGCCTGACCCTGGCCGACAAGCAACAGATCAACAAGGCGCTGCTCAAATCCGGCGCCACCATCGGCGAGATGAACTGCGTGCGCAAGCACCTCTCGGCGATCAAGGGCGGCCGCCTGGCCAAGGCCTGCTGGCCGGCCACCGTCTACACCTATGCCATTTCCGACGTACCAGGGGACTTGGCTACGGTCATCGCCTCCGGCCCGACCGTGGCCGACCCGAGCACCTCGGCCGATGCCCTGGCGATTCTCAAGCGCTACGGCATCCAAGCACCGCAATCGGTGATCGACTGGCTCAACAACCCCGCCTCTGAGACCGTCAAGGCCGACGACCCGGCCCTGGCCCGCAGCCACTTCCAGCTGATCGCCAAGCCCCAACAGTCGCTCGAAGCTGCCGCCGTGAAAGCCCGCCAGGCCGGCTTCAGCCCGCTGATTCTCGGTGACCTGGAAGGCGAGTCGCGGGAAGTGGCCAAGGTCCACGCCGGCATCGCTCGGCAGATCGTCCTGCACGGCCAGCCGCTCAAGGCACCCTGCGTGATCCTCTCCGGCGGCGAAACCACCGTGACCGTGCGCGGCAATGGCCGTGGCGGGCGCAACGCCGAGTTCCTGCTCAGCCTCACCGAGAGCCTCAAGGGCCTGCCGGGCGTGTATGCCCTGGCCGGCGACACCGACGGCATCGATGGCTCGGAGGAGAACGCTGGCGCCTTCATGACCCCGGACAACTACGCCCGTGCCGAAGCACTGGGCCTGTCCGCCAGCGATGAGCTGGACAACAACAACGGCTACGGCTATTTCGCGGCGCTGGACGCACTGATCGTCACCGAGCCAACGCGCACCAACGTCAACGACTTTCGCGCCATTCTGATTCTCGAGACTGCCCAATCATGACGCCTGATAAAAAAGTAAAGATCCTCGCCACCCTCGGCCCTGCGATCAAAGGCATCGACGACATTCGCCAACTGGTCGAGGCCGGCGTGAACATCTTCCGCCTCAACTTCAGCCACGGCGAGCATGCCGACCACGCCCTGCGCTATCAGTGGATTCGTGAAGTCGAGCAACAGCTGAACTACCCGCTGGGCATCCTCATGGACCTGCAAGGCCCGAAACTGCGCGTAGGCCGGTTCGCCGAAGGCAAAGTTCAGCTGCAACGCGGCCAGGCCCTGCGCCTGGACCTGGACAAGACCCCGGGCGACAGCCGCCGGGTCAACCTGCCGCACCCAGAGATCATCGCCGCACTGGAACCTGGCATGGATCTGCTGCTGGACGACGGCAAGCTGCGCCTGCGCGTTACCGCCAAGCACAGCGATGCCATCGACACCGAAGTGCTGGCCGGTGGCGAACTGTCTGACCGCAAGGGCGTGAACGTGCCACAAGCGGTGCTCGATCTGTCGCCGCTTACCGAAAAGGACCGCCGTGACCTGGCATTCGGCCTGGAACTGGGTGTGGACTGGGTAGCGCTGTCGTTCGTGCAACGCGCCGAAGACATCGTCGAAGCACGTCAACTGATCGGTGAGCGGGCCTACCTGATGGCCAAGATCGAGAAGCCGTCGGCGGTCGAGCAGTTGCAGGCGATTGCCGAGCTGTCCGACGCGATCATGGTGGCCCGCGGTGACCTGGGCGTGGAAGTGCCGGCCGAGAGCGTGCCGCAAATTCAGAAGCGCATCATCGACACCTGCCGTCAGTTGGGCAAACCGGTGGTAGTAGCCACGCAGATGCTCGAATCCATGCGCTTCTCGCCGGCACCGACCCGCGCCGAAGTCACCGACGTGGCCAACGCCGTGGCCGAAGGCGCCGACGCGGTGATGCTGTCGGCCGAGACCGCTTCCGGTGACTACCCGCTGGAGGCCGTGCAGATGATGAGCAAGATCATCCGCCAGGTGGAAAACGGCCCGGACTACCAGGCTCAACTGGACGTCGGCCGGCCGAAGGCCGAGGCCACCGTATCGGATGCCATCAGCTGCGCGATCCGCCGCATCAGCGGCATCCTGCCGGTGGCGGTGCTGGTCAACTACAGCGAATCGGGCACCTCCACCCTGCGTGCGTCCCGCGAGCGGCCACGGGCGCCGATTCTCAATCTGACGCCAAACCTCAAGACCGCCCGCCGCCTTAGCGTGGCCTGGGGTGTGCACTCGGTGGTCAACGACCGCCTGCGCCAGGTCGATGAGGTGGTATCCACGGCGCTGGAGATTGCCCAGGCACAAGGCATGGCCAGCCGTGGCGACACGCTGCTGATCACCGCCGGCGTACCGTTTGGCAAGCCGGGCTCGACCAACACCTTGCGGATCGAGACCCTGGTTTAAAGGTCTGCATCACTGCCGTGGGAGCGTGCAAGCCTGCTCCCACGGCAATGTTGCCGCGCCCCGTAACGGCGGAAAACCGGAGCCCAAAGAGGCCCACCGCTCCCCCATCAACCTTATCGACTGCCCCGATGTACACCAAAAACTTCGTCAACCCGTGCCCGGACTGGGCCACGGCGCTGCTCAACGGCTTCAGCCAAGTGCTGCTGCTGCGCCACCCACTGTGCGGCCTGTGCTGCCTGTTGGCCATCCTGCTGACCGCCCCTGACCTGGTCGGCGGCGCTCTGCTCGGTGCTCTGGCAGGGCTACTCACTGCCCAACGCCGCGGCTACGACCGCGCCGACCGCCAGGCTGGGCTGTACTGCTATAACGGCGTGCTGATCGGCATTCTGATCAGCGCCGTGCTGCCCTGGTCAGCCATGGTGCCGCCGCTGATCATTGCCGCGGGCGGCTTGTCGAGCATCATCACCCACCAATGGCGCAAGCGTGGCGGCAAGCTGCTGATCGCCTATACCGCACCGTTCGTGCTGCTCGGCTGGGTCACCTTGCTGTTCTCAAGCCCCGCACCCAACGGCTTAGTCGAAGCCGACCCGCTGCATGGCCTGGCGCGTGGCGTGGGGCAGATCTTTTTGCTCGACCAGCCTCTGGCCGGGTTGCTGATCATCGTTGGAGCATTTCTTGCCAACCCCCATGCTGCCATGTGGGCCCTAGTGGGGTCGGCCATTGGCGGCGCAGTGGGATTGCTTATAGGGCAAGCGCAGGCCGCCTGGCTAGGCTTGTATGGATTCAATGCCGCGCTGGCAGCGTTGGCATTCAGCCGACAGGGTGAACGCTCATGGGTAACATTACTCAGTATTGGTATCGCGTTACTCACGCAAGGGCTTCTGAGTCTACTGCCTATCGCCGTATTGACGTCCCCCTTCGTCATAGCATGCTGGCTAGTACACGTGGGTAGCTATCTGTTGCGCGTTTACGTTCGTCGCAGCACCTCGACATCGACATAAAGATTGGGCTCAGCGCGCACACGCTGTGAAACCCCGGGTAGCTGACGATCCAACGACACTCTCGGCGCAGCAAAAGGTTGCGCAACGTGAATGAATGCGTGCGTATCTGAACTCAGTTCCACCCGTTCATAGCCTCGCGATGTCAAGTGATTCCCGGGATGATCGAAGCTGGGCGGCTCAATATGGATATTTCCCTTGCGAAAAAATACACCAGCTGTTTGCGCTCGTGGTCTTACATGTATTTGCTCACCGGTGACCTTTGGATAGTCTCCAGTAAAGCGATACGTAATGAACTGATCACCTTCTAGCTTATTCACAAGCATTCTAGCTCCCTTGGCACTCGGCTGTGCGAGGCTCTTCAAATGAAATTTAAGGTCGTCTTTGGGTAGCCCAAAGTCTTTGAGCACTTTAGTGAGTCCTGAGGGTTCGGCTTTGTGCTGGCTAATCCCGAGGCCCTTGTATAAAGCCATGAGCCATACTGGCTTGTGCCCTGATGGATCGTGTTTGTTGATTGGATCGCCAGCACAGTAGGCATATGCATTCAGCCCACCCTCACCAAATGGGCTGATGTCGTCAGCGCTGACGAAGCGCAATAATGCTGGGCGATAAAGGCGGTACCCATTGCCCAACAGATAGCCACCACCTGCGGTATCCAGCCGCTCACCAGCGAAAAACAACGCTCCAGAGTGACGCAAATCCTTCTGAAATCCATAGGGTGTGTAGGTGACGGTGGAACGGTTTTGGGAGCTGGGGCTGACCACGATAAGAATGCCTGTGTTTGAAGAGTCAAACTGAAGCTTGAACCTACGCTGCGCTACACGAAACTGACATTTCTACCAGTTGTTGCTGCTTGACCTAGTTGCATGACGCCCAGTCGACCTCCTAGCCTTGGCATCCCTCTTGTGGATTCTCAGTGCCATGCCAGCCTCACAATCCTTACGCGAACGCCTCTACATCATCGTCTTCCAGACCGACACCGTGGCTGGAAGACGCTTCGACAAGATCCTTTTGCTCATCATCCTGGCCAGCCTGGTCACCGTGATCCTCGACAGCATCAACGAAGTGCACCAGGGTTATGCCGGCCTGCTGGCCGGTATCGAATGGGGCTTCACCGCGATCTTCCTGGCCGAATACCTCACCCGCCTGTACTGCTCGCCCAAACCCTTGCGCTACGCCTTCAGTTTCTATGGCCTGGTCGACCTGCTGGCGATCGTGCCGGGGATCATCGCTCTGTACTACAGCGACGCCCAGTACCTGCTGATCGTTCGGGTGATCCGAATGCTGCGCATCTTTCGCGTGCTCAAGCTCAGCCCTTACCTCAAACAAGCCCACTACCTGCTCGAAGCCCTACGCGGCAGCAAGCAGAAGATCATCGTGTTCCTGGCCAGTGTATCGACGCTGGTCACCGTGTTCGGCACGTTGATGTACGTGGTCGAAGGCCCTGAGCATGGCTTTACCAGCATCCCCAAAGGCATCTACTGGGCCATCGTCACGCTCACCACCGTAGGCTTTGGCGATATCGTGCCGAAGACACCGCTGGGCCAGGTGCTGTCGTCGCTGGTAATGATTACCGGCTACTCGATCATCGCCGTGCCCACTGGCATCTTCACCGCTGAACTGGCCAACGCGATGCGCGGCGAGCAGCTACGCCATGACTGCCCGACGTGCCACAAGCCGGCCCATGAGCCGGCTGCGGCGTTCTGTTCGCGCTGCGGCAGCGCGCTGTTCAGGAAGCAGGGTTAGCGGGTTCGGCCAGGGCCTTGAGGGTCAGCTCCAACAGTAACCGTTCTCGGGCAGCCTGACGCTCGGCGTGCACAGCCCCTACCCGCGCCAGGTACTCGGCCTCAGGTACCGATTCGGCGGTATCGAGCAACGCTTGCAAGCGCTCGTGGAAAGGTTGATCGGCGGCCTCGAAGGCATCGGCTTGAGTGCGCTCCAACAACGTCTGCCAGAATTCGCGCTGAACCAGCGAGGCAGCTATCGCATCGTCGGTCTCGGCAGCCTGCACCTGGTCACGGGCCGCTTCCAGGCGCGCCATATCCACCCCGGACACTTGCGCGAACAGCATGTCACCCGGCTGCGCTGGCAGGTTCAGCGCATCGCGCAGACCGATCCGGTAGGCCAGGCCCACCTCGATTTCGTCGGGGTCGGCGCCTGAGGCTCGCCGCGCCTGGATATCGGCCAATGCAATCCGCTCGACTTCATCCAGCCGCCACAACTGGCGGCCCAACTGCAACAGCGCCGCTTGCTCGGCGCCAGCACCGGCTTCGATCCGGGCGCGCCAGACCAACAAGCTCAACTCCAGGTTGCTGAAGCTCAGGGCGACGCTGTCCTGGCAGGTAAGCTGGCGGGTCACCTGCTCGAACAGGGCTTCACGCAGGCTGGTATGCTCCTGCATCGCATCAAGCATGGTGAACACCCGCTCGGCCAGTGCTTCGGGGCGCTGGGCAAAGTCAGCCGTTTCCAAAAGGCGCGCCAGCAAATTGAAAAAGTCCGCGCTGCCAGGTTCGACCTGTACCGCCTCCCAACACGCCGATTGCTCGTCGCGGGTCAGGCCCCTGGCCGCATCCAGCCAGCGCAGCCGCACCTGGGTAGTCCCACCTGGCGCGCTAAGATCTGCGCCCAGCGATGGCGTGCCCGCGCGTAACAACTCAAGGTCAGCGGCAGGCAGCGGGTTGCCCCACAACATGATCATGCGCCTTGTCCAGACCGGCGAACGAGCGAACCAGGCAGGCAGCCGGCTGATCTGGTTATCACGCAGGTCAACCTGCAACAAGTCTGCACACCGCAAGATTGAGGGCGGCAGTTCGGTTTGGCCAGTGCCCCTTAGATGTAGGCGCCGCAGGCGACCTAACTGCTGAAGGGAGAACCCGCGGCCCAGTGGGTTGAATGAGAGGTTCAGGTATTCCAGCGATTCGCAGCGCGCCAACACGTTCGCCTGCGCCGTATCCAAGACGATGCGGTTACCGAACAGGTCCAGTTCGCGCAATTCATTCAAGTGCTCAAGGCCAGCCGGCAGGCGAGTCAGGCGATTGCCGTTGAGTTCCAGAATGCGCAAGTTGGGGAACCTGCTCAGAAAACTCTCTGGCACCGCATCAAGGCGCATGCCCAATAACGCCAGCTCGTGTACATGGGCAAAGCTGACTTGCGGCGGCAGGTCGGGCAACTGGCCCGGTTCTGCAGCGAAAATGGCCAGGCGAAAATTTGATGTGTTCAGCAAGCTGTCGTTATGGGTTGTGACGCGTCGCTGCCAGCAGTCCAGCAAGCTGCGCAAAACGTAACGTCGCTCTTCACGCTGGGCGCCGCGTGGTGCCTGACGTGCCCAGCGGCGAAGCTGACGCTCGAGCATGGCTAGCTGATTACCCAAACGGTTGATTTCTCGGTGCACATCCCCTGCGCTGCCGCGCACCTCTTCCACCCAGGCCAAGGCTTGGGCATCGGTATAGGTCGGGTACAACTCGCGCACCATAGCCAATAATGCGTAGTTGGCTGTCTGGCTGCCAGTGCCAGGCAGGCGGCCACTCAACGGATACCCCAGCCGCCCATCGGGCAGCCGCTGCACAGGCCGGAACCAGCCTGTGGGCCTTGCCGGCGCCAGCAATTGCTGCACCTCGGTGCGCTGCCGCGCCGCCTGCCGAGTGATCAGTACGCGCAGGTTGTGGGCAAATGGCTCAGCGACTGCAAAGGCTGCCCGCTGGCGGTCGTCATACGCCGCCGCCAGGGTTTCGAACAGCTCCCCCGGCTCACCCAGCGCTGCCCCCTGGGCATTGAGCAGGGTGAATTGGCCCTGATGGTGACGCACGCCGAAATGATCTGCAGCGCTATGGGCGTTGACCTGTAGCGGTGTATCGACAGTGCCGTCGAACAACGACCAACGCACCTGCGTGCCACCCGGCATGCGCTCGAGCAGGCCCAGGACCACGCGAGCCAGATCGGTGGTTTGCGGCACCCGCAGGTAAAGCGCTTCGAACACCCGGGCCAAGCGTATGCGAGCGGCCTGCTCGCGCGCCGCTTCAGCGAGGCGCAGCGGCACTCTGCCGCTTTCAGCCAAGCGCTGGCGGTCGCTCACATGGGCATCGCGTAACAGCGCGCGAGCAGCGCCCTCGTGCAAGCTTGGGAACGCGCGGCGCAATGCCTGGCTCTGCGTATCGGCAGCACCTTGGCTGGCTTGGTAGGCGTTGCTGAACAAAACCTGGCGCTGACGTGCTATCTGTTCGGCGAATGCTTGGTCTGAAAGGCCCGAGGCCTGCGGCAAAGCCCTGGCCTGAGCGAGCAAACCATCGTCATCGCTTTGCACGCCCGAGCGTAGGGCGCTGATCAGCCTGCTGATTCGCAGGTCCAAGCGCATGCGCTGGGCGCTGTCGAGCAATGCAGGATCAGGCGCCTGACCATAGACGTGCAGTGCCCGCAGGTGATCGGCCTGCAGGTCATGGGCAACCAGCAACTGTTCGATCTGTTCGTCATCAAGCTCGCCCAGGTGCCCGCCGAGGCGGCGGAACAAGCGCAGACGGTCCTCCCATTGGCCAGGCTGCTCGAACCACACCCGCCACGCACCCGCCCCGTTATGAATGAGCCTTGGCCCGCACCCACCACGCGGTCGCAAGTGCCACTGCCCGTCCAAGGCGCTTTGCACGACCGGATAATGGTGCCCCTCCATTTCGACCCACGCCAGCTCGCCAAGGCGATACACGCCCTGCGCATCGGGTTGCTCCTTAAGCGCCGGCAAAGGGCTGCGATACTGCTCAAGGCGCGGAATGCCCAGGCGCGTGGTGCCATCCTCCAAGCGCTCGGGTAACAAACCATCGACCCAGCTCGAGCGCGTCCAAGCACGGCGGGCCACGGTAACCCCAACACCCAGCGCAGCCATAACGGCAAGATCAGTCGCAACGTGCATCATGTGCTCCAAGGCACCCTGGGTATCACCTTCGTGCCAGGCCTCGACGCCGTGATAGACCTCAGTCAGCAGCTCCCAGGCGGTGAGCGCAAGCAGGCCTGCACCGACGACAGGAATGAACAGCCCGGCCAGGTTCAGCAACGCCAACCCTTCGGCCGCCAGGCGCCGGTCGTGGGCTTGCTGCACCTGACGGTCCAGGTCTGCCACCGGCACCGCGATCATGGCGGCATCGTCCTTGATCTGTTTGATGCGGCCAGCGCCCAGGGTCTCGAAAAGCGGAAGCCGGTAGGCATACATGCGTTCATCCAGATCGATGTTGGCGAACGCTGCCAGGCCGGCATAGCCCGGGATGATGATCGAGAAGAAACGCTGGCTATCGCGTCGGCGGACGAAGCGGCTGAAAAACTGCTGATACTGGCTGCTGCGCAAGCGTTTGCCCAACCCGTTGGCCAAACGCCTGAGGCTGTCGAAAACCGACCACGGCCCATGGGGGTCACCAGGGACGTACGCGAGGATCCGCCGGGTGGTATTGAGCAGCAACCCTTCGTCTATCACCTCGAGCAGCACGATTTGCTCAAGGTCGCAGTCGAGCAGACGCAGCCGTTTGGCAACAACAGGATCGCCCCCCAGGCGCGGCGGCGTACCATCGCGGCACAGACCAACCACCAGTTGCAGCTCCTGATCATTCAACACCCCGGCCTGCTGAGCCCGATAAGCATCGACCAACATCTGCTGGCGCTGCAGCTCGCCTAGCAGGGTAGACACCGGCTGCCCATCAGCGGCCGGCGCCAAAAGGATGCTGTCGAGGTGACGTTGGTATTGCGCGCCGATGTCCAGGCTACGGCACAGTTGGGCAAATTCGATGGCCGAAGGTGGCTTGATGCCACCCTGGCGGGCGCTGGTCAGGCGATTGCCACGGGGCTGACCCGCCTCGCTGGCCTGCTCGGCAGTGAAATTGCGCAGTGCCGCTTCGAGCAGCGGCATGTCTGTGTAGACCACTTCGGTCAGGTGCGCACCCACCGGCTGGATATTGATCACCGGCTGGCGTGAACCGGTAATGAACTTCCAGCGGTTGACCGCAAAAGGCTGCTGGAAACGCGCTTGCAAGGCCGCCTCTAGCCGCTGCTGGGCAAAACGTTCGATTCCCTCGATACCGGCCAGGGTAGCGCTCAGTTGATGGCGCAGGCCAAGGCTGCGCTGCAACGCCTGGCACAGACCAGGCAGCTGCTCGGGGCTGGCGGCTTTGAGCCAGGCTGGCAATCGGCCTTCGATGAAGCGGTCATGAAACGCCTGTGCATGGCGTTCCAACGCTGATGCGATGGACGGATGAGCAGGTAGGTTATGCATGGTCTCGGGCTCCAGGAAAAGAGCCCGTGAGGGTAGCCAGCGCTGCTTGGCAAACCCCGCTAGATACTTAATACCCAAAGCATAAGCAAAGACCGATTGGGTCTTTAAACGCTCGTCGCCGAAACGCTATAGTCGCTGGCACATTGCCAAATTGCTGCCTTACGACAAGGAACGCTTCGTGAAAAAACTCGTCACCGCCTCACTGCTCGCCGCAGGCCTGGCCATGGGTAACCTGGCCCAGGCTGCACCTACCTTGCTCAACGTTTCCTACGACGTGATGCGCGACTTCTATAAGGACTACAACCCAGCCTTCCAGAAGCACTGGGAAGCCGAACACAACGAGAAGGTCAACCTGCAGATGTCCTTCGGCGGCTCGAGCAAGCAGGCACGGGCAGTGATCGATGGCCTGCCGGCAGACGTCATCACCATGAACATGGCGACCGATATCAACGCCCTGGCCGACAACGGCAAACTGGTACCGGACAACTGGGTGAGCCGCCTGCCCAACAACAGCGCGCCGTTCACTTCGGCCACCGTGTTCATCGTGCGCAAGGGTAACCCCAAGGCGCTCAAAGACTGGCCAGACTTGCTCAAGGACGGTGTGCAGGTAATCGTGCCCAACCCCAAGACTTCGGGTAACGGGCGCTACACCTACCTCTCGGCATGGGGTTATGTGCTCAAGCAAGGTGGCGACGAAAACAAGGCTCGCGAATTCGTCGGCAAATTGTTCAAACAGGCGCCAGTGCTCGACACCGGTGGCCGTGCTGCCACCACTACGTTCATGACCAACCAGATCGGTGACGTGCTGGTGACGTTCGAAAACGAAGCGGAAATGATTGCCCGCGAGTTTGGCCGCGACCAGTTCGAAGTGGTCTATCCGAGTGTGTCGGCCGAGGCCGAGCCACCGGTGAGCGTGGTCGACAAGGTAGTAGCCAAGAAAGGTACTCAGGCTGTGGCCGAAGAGTACCTGAAATACCTGTGGTCGCCAGCCGCCCAGGAAATTGCCGCGCAGAACTACCTGCGCCCGCGCGACGCGACCGTGTTGGCCAAGTACACCGACCGTTTCCCGAAAGTCGACTTCCTGTCGGTAGAAAAAACCTTCGGTGACTGGCGTACCGTGCAGAAGACACACTTCAACGATGGTGGCGTGTTCGACCAGATCTACACCAACCAGCAGTAATCGCAAACAATGCTACGGGCCTGTTCGTGGCTAAAGCCCCCAAAAGGATTGCACCTGTATGAGGTGACCTGTTGGAGCGGCTTCAGCCGCGAAGAGCCCGGAGCAGCTAGACCAGTAAGCAGCCTTCACCCAGCGCCTGGTTTGACCGCTGGCGGAACACCAGCGCCTTGAGTCCGCCTTCAGGGTCGGCATCGGGAAATTCCGGCGGATTTTCGAGCCGCTCGACAAAGCCCAGCTCAGGCGCGTGCTCGGCCATCCCGTCGATCAGAAACGCCGGTCCAACCCCAGGATCGTTGACGCAAGCCAGCACCGTGCCACCCTCGTTGAGCAGCTCCGGCAGCCGCCGCAGGATCTTGGCGTAGTCCTGAGTCAGCACGAAACTGCCACGCTGGAAGGTCGGCGGGTCGATGATGATCAGGTCGTAGGGCCCGTACTTGCGCACCTTGCCCCAAGACTTGAATAACTCGTGCCCAAGGTAGGCGACCCTTGAGGCATCGTGCCCGTTAAGGCGGTGGTTGTCCCTGCCTCTGGCCAGTGCCGACTTGGCCATGTCCAGATTCACAACCTGCTCGGCGCCGCCTGCGATCGCCGCTACCGAAAAGCCGCAGGTATAGGCGAACAGATTGAGTACACGCTTGCCCGCTGCCTGCTCGCGCACCCATCGCCGACCGTAGCGCATGTCCAGGAACAGGCCGTTGTTCTGCCGCACGCCCAGATCGAGCAGGTAAGTCAGACCATCTTCGATCACCTCGCGCTGCTGGCAGGGCTCACCAAGCAGCCACTGGCCTGGACTGTCGGGCAGGTACCGGTGCTGAATCAGAATCGCCTGGCCCGTCCACTGCGGGCGCTCGGCCAGGCTGAGCAACATGGCTTCGAGCGCTGGCAATTGCCCTGCGGGCGGCTCGCGAAACAGGGCGACCGACAGCACCCCTTGCAGCCAGTCCACAGTGACTTGCTCAAGACCCTCCCAGCACCGCCCGCGGCCGTGGAACAGGCGGCGGGTTTGCGCCGGAGCAGGGTCAAGGGCGGTGAGCAGGTGTTTCTCGAGGGTCTGTATCGGCGAGGTCATGGCAGGTCGCAAGCAATAAAACAGGCATTCTACTCTCTGACCGCCACCTGCGCCGAACGAAACCACCAGCCCTGCTGCATACCTGCCGCCGCCAGCAGAATCAAGGCCACCCCTGACCATTGCAGCGGCGTGAGCCTGTGACCGAAAGCCAGCCAGTCGACCAGAATCGCTGCAATCGGGTAGATGAACGACAACGCACCGGTAAGCGCCGTGGGCAGGCGCTGAATGGCGCTGTACAGCAGCACATACATGACACCGGTATGAACCATGCCCAGGGTCACCAGGCTTGCCAGCGCCGCTGGGTCACTCGGCAAAGCGCTCACCCTGGCCCAGGGGGCCAGCAGCAGCACGCCGGTGGCGACCTGAATGAGCGCGATCAGATGTGGCGGTGTGCCGCTGAGGCGTTTGATGATCAGGGCCGCAACTGCATACAAGAACGCAGCGCCAAGCGCCAGGCCGACACCCTGCAGGTAGTCCTCACCACTGCCCTGCCCTGCACCATGGGCACCGATGATCGCCAGCATTCCCAAGAAAGCGACCATCAACCAAGTCAACTTGGCGGCAGTGATTTTCTCACCCAGGAACAACGCCGCCAGCCCAACCAGCATGAACGGCTGTACGTTGTAAACCGCCGTACCAATAGCGATAGAAGCTTTCGAATAGGAGGCGAACAGCAGCACCCAGTTACCGACGATGGCCATGCCACTGACAATCGCCAGCAGCACTGCCTTGCCCGTTACGACACCCGGCCTGAGAAAGCCGAGCGCCGCGCAGATCAGTAGCAAGGTGCCCGCCCCGAATACACAGCGCCAGAACACCACGTCCAGCACCGCTTGCCCCGACACCAGCACGAACCAGCCGATGGTGCCGGAAATGAGCATGGCTGCGACCATCTCCAACGAGCCCCGACGTAATGAACTGTCCATCTCGCACCTCCTTTGGATGAGGGCATTAGTATGCGCAGGGCTACCCCAGGCCATCCAGCGGATAAACAAGGCGCTTTAGCGATTTCACCTTTACTATCAAGGCACATTGACCAAAGTGCCTACTGAGAAAAGCATGACTGACACAATCGACCAGCTGTTGATCGACGCACTGATGGAAGACTCACGCCGCTCGCTTAAAGCACTGGCGCAGATCAGCGGCCTTTCCGCCCCCAGTGTCAGCGAGCGCTTGCGACGCTTGGAGGAACGTGGGGTCCTGCGCGGCTATACGGTGGATGTCGACCCGCGCAGTTTCGGCTATCAGCTTCAAGCGATCGTGCGCATTCGCCCATTGCCGGGCCAGTTGCAGGAAGTGGAGCGGCAAATCATCGCGATCCCTGAATTCACTGAATGCGACAAGGTGACTGGCGAGGACTGCTTCATCGCTCGTCTGCACGTGCGCTCGATGGAGCAACTCGACATTCTGCTCGACCGAATCAATGTGCTCGCGGTCACCAACACCGCGATCATCAAGAAAACCTCAGTCAAACGTCGACTGCCGCCGATGGACTGAGTGTATGCATAAAATCGATTTACAGATCTTTTTTTGTACACACAAATGTCACCATAGGTGCCATTTTTGTGTGCAAGATTACAGTTCAATGCCCCGTTAAGTGACACACCCCAGACACCTAACTTTGACCGAACGATCAAAAAATCTTACTTCCTGAAAAATAAAGCTGATTAATTGGTCAACTTATATTTGATCAATAACAGCCACTTAACTTCCATATAGAACTAGTAGCCAAGTTCGATTCCGCAAATCCGTATCCACACTGGCATGGAACTCGCTTTTGTGTGCTTGTGTTTTGTATACAAGACCAACAAAACATAAATACACAATAACCCGCAGCGTCGGCTCGATACCGGCAGCTGCGCCCAGAACCCAGTGATGCCAAGCTGCACCGACGAGATGGCGAGCCCGTGCGCATGCCCGCTCATCGCAGTCCACGTGCATCAGGAGCCTGCCGGAATGAGTACCAGCATCGATCTTGCCCCTGAACTTTCCGTTGCCAGCATTAGCCCATCCTCCACTCAAATCGACGGGATGCCGCCCTTGGCGCTCAGCCCACGCCTGCACAACCGGGACTTGGCGCCGACGCGACTACAGGGCCGGCGCTGGGGCCGCTACAGCATCTTCGCGTTATGGACCAATGATGTGCACAACATTGCCAACTACTCCTTCGCCATGGGCTTGTTTGCCCTGGGCCTTGGGGGCTGGCAAGTTCTGCTGTCGCTAGCAATCGGCGCAGCGCTGGTGTACTTCTTCATGAACCTTTCTGGGTACATGGGGCAGAAGACCGGCGTGCCCTTCCCAGTTATCAGCCGCATTGCCTTTGGCATCCACGGCGCGCAGTTACCGGCGCTGATCCGCGCGGTGATCGCCATCGCCTGGTTCGGCATCCAGACCTACTTGGCCTCGGTAGTGCTGCGCGTGCTCTTGACTGCCGTATGGCCCCAGGTGGCCGCTTATGACCATGACAGCATTCTGGGGCTGTCCAGCCTGGGATGGGTGTGCTTCGTGGCGATCTGGCTGGTGCAATTAGTGATCCTTGCCTACGGCATGGAAATGGTTCGTCGCTACGAAGCTTTCGCCGGCCCGGTGATACTGCTCACCGTCGCTAGCCTGGCGGTATTCATGTACTTCAAGGCCGATGCACGTATCGCCTGGTCGGTTGCCGAGCCGTTAGCCGGCTATGAGATGTGGCGCAACATTTTCGCCGGTGGCGCGCTCTGGCTGGCGATCTACGGCACCCTGGTGCTGAATTTCTGTGACTTCGCCCGTTCCTCGCCGTGCTCCAAGACCATTCGCGTCGGCAACTTCTGGGGCCTGCCGGTGAACATCCTGGTGTTCGCCGTGATCACCGTGGTGCTGTGCGGCGCGCAGTTCCAGATCAACGGCCAGATCATCGACAGCCCTACCCAAATCGTCGCCAGCATCCCCAGCACAGCATTTTTGGTACTCGGCTGCCTGGCTTTTCTGATCGTTACCGTGGCGGTGAACATCATGGCCAACTTCGTGGCACCGGCTTTCGTGCTGAGCAACCTGGCGCCGCGTCATCTGAACTTCCGCCGCGCCGGGCTGATCAGCGCAACCCTGGCGGTGCTGATCTTGCCGTGGAATCTCTACAACAGCCCGCTGGTGATCGTGTACTTCCTGTCGGGCCTGGGCGCACTGCTTGGCCCGCTGTACGGGGTGATCATGGCCGACTACTGGTTGCTGCGCAAAGGCCGGATCAACGTACCCGAGCTGTACACCGAGCACCCTGCAGGCGCCTACCACTACAGCAAAGGCATCAACCTGCGCGCCTTGGTCGCATTCGGGCCTGCGGCGCTGTTGGCGATCATCCTCGCGCTGGTGCCTAGCTTCCATGTCATCGCGCCGTTTTCCTGGCTGATCGGTGCGGGCATCGCCGCTGCGGTGTACCTGCTGATCGCCCCGCGTAACCGCCAGTACCACGATGTCAGCGGCGAGTGCATCGCCGTCGACCACAGCAGCCATTGATCAAGGAAGACTTCCCCATGCGTATTCTTATCGCGAACGTGAACACGACCGAAACCATCACCCAGGCCATCGCCGAGCAAGCGCGTAGCGTGGCCGCGCCAGGCACTGAGATCATCGGCCTGACACCCTGGTTCGGGGCCGAATCGGTAGAGGGTAATTTCGAAAGCTACCTGGCCGCCATCGCCGTGATGGACCGTGTACTGGCTTATGAAGGCCCTTATGATGCAGTGATCCAAGCAGGGTACGGCGAGCATGGCCGCGAAGGGTTGCAGGAGTTGCTCGAGGTGCCGGTGGTGGACATAACCGATGCCGCCGCCAGCACGGCGATGTACCTGGGCCACGCCTATTCGGTGGTCACCACCCTGGACCGCACCGTACCGCTGATCGAGGACCGACTGAAGCTCTCCGGCCTGTACGACCGCTGCGCCTCGGTCAGGGCCAGTGGCTTGGCGGTGCTGGAATTGGAAGAGCACCCTGAGCGCGCTGTCGAGGCTATTGTCGAGCAAGCCGAACGCGCCGTGCGTGAAGACAAGGCGGAGGTAATCTGCCTGGGCTGTGGTGGCATGGCCGGGCTGGACGAACTGATCCGCCAGCGCACTGGAGTGCCGGTGATCGATGGAGTGAGCGCCGCGGTGACCATTGCCGAGTCGTTGGTGCGGATGGGGCTGAGTACGTCCAAGGTGCGCACCTTCGCTACACCACGGCCGAAGAAGGTGTTGGGCTGGCCGATGAAGTTCGGGCGTTAAGCGCCGCCCCAGCCCTTGCCGGCGTGCAAGGCAGCCAAATAACGCCAACCACTGCCCGGCTTGCTCGGATCAGGTCGGGCAGTGGTGCTCCCCACCGTTCAGGCCCTGGCGGACATTGCGGCTCAGTAAGCTGGCTTTACCGTCATGCCAAGTCAGGGTCAGCACATACAGCGTATCGAAATCGTCGCCGTCCCAGTCCTCGGTGATTACCCGCTGATCGCCCAACGCCTTGCCGGCCACGGCATTGATCAATGCTGGCAGGTAACCATGGGACCAGGCGGTATAGACCGTGGCATTGCGGTATTTCTCGCTGACCAGCTCAGCGGCAAGCTCGTCGGTGTCGTTGGCCGCATAGTCGATATTGACTGGCAACCCCAGGCGGATGGCGCTTGGGGTGATGGTCATCAGCGGGCGGATATAGCTGTAACTCTGATCCTCGCTACCCTCCTCTACATGCCGAGTCGGGTTGGCCGCAAACACGTAATCCGCTTTACCGAAACGCTGTGGCAGCAAGGTGGCCAGGTCGATCGCACGATTCAGGCCCTGGCAATTCAGTTGCCCCAGGCCTTCCCCGGGCTTTTCGGCATGGCGCAGAAACACCAAGGTCTGGGTACCGTCGACCGGTTGAGAACGGCTGTCCAGCACTACCAAGGCCACAGGGACGGCTGCGGCGACCAAGGCCAAGCTGGCCAGTAAATGGCGACGACGTCGAAAGAAAGCGGGCAACTGCATGTAGGCGGGCTCTTGTGGCAAAAAGTAGCGGGTCACTCGCCACATTGCCCTACGGGATGTGCCAGGGGCATCGGTGCAGTGATTGCCATCCATGGCAACGAGCAGGACTAAGAGTGCCCCGATCCCGTTTGGTTCCTCCCTGGACGTGCATGCCGTTCCCTAGGCATGGGTGAACTTAGCGCCGGCGTGTTGCAAGAATGTGTCACCCTTGGTGCCACTAATGTCATTCATCCCGGGTCAGCACCTCGAGCAACTGGATTTCGAAAGTCAGGTCCGAATTCGGTGGGATCGAGCCCATGCTGCGCTCGCCATACCCCAGGTGAGCCGGCACTTGCAGCCTGCGTGTGCCGCCCACGCGCATGCCCATCAGCCCCTGGTCCCAACCTTTGATGACTCGGCCAGTGCCGATGACGCATTGAAACGGCTTGCCCCGCGACCAGGACGAATCGAACTCGCTGCCGTCGGCCAGCCAGCCGGTGTACTGGGTGGTGATCAGGGCACCTTTGACAGCGGCTTTACCTTGGCCTTCGATCAGGTCGGTGATCTGCAGTTCGCTGCTCATGGGCAGGCTCCATCGTTAAAGACAAAGCCGCCCTTTTCTCAGGAATGTACAAATTTGGCAAGTGATCAGATGTAGATGCTACCGCGCAGGTACAGCGCCGCACGCCCGCTGATGATCACCCGCCCATTACCAGGCACTTCACAGTGCAACTGCCCCTTGCGCGCCCCGCCCTGCTCGCAGGTCAGCGCCGTCTTGCCCAGGCGCTCGGCCCACAGTGGCGCCAGGGAAGTGTGCGCCGAACCTGTGACCGGGTCTTCATTGACCCCCACCCTCGGGCCAAACCACCGGGTAACGAAGTCGAACCCCCGTCCGGCTGCAGTGACCGCGATACCGCGCACGTCGAAGGCCGACAGTGCGGCGAAATCAGGTTTGAGTGGGTCGAGCAACGCGGCGTCATCAACCACTACCACATAATCGTCAGAGCGATACACCGCTGCCGCCTGGCTCAGGCCAAGCGCTTGGAGCAAACCGGCCGGAGCGTCCAGCGCTTGCGGTTGCTTGGCCGGGAAGTCCATGGCCAGCAGGCCATCAGCCCCCCGGCTGACCCGTAGCTCGCCACTTCGGGTGTTAAAGCGCAGCACCTGGGCTTGCTCCCCGAGCTGTTCGAACAGCACATAGGCAGACGCCAGGGTTGCGTGGCCGCACAGGTCGACTTCGACGGCCGGGGTGAACCAGCGCAAGTCGTAAGACTGGCCGTTGGGCACGAAATAAGCCGTTTCGGAAAGATTGTTCTCTTCGGCGATACGCTGCAGCACAGCGTCTGGCAGCCAGCTCTGTAACGGCACGACCGCTGCCGGGTTGCCACCGAAGGGCTCGGTGCTAAAGGCATCGACCTGGAAGATTTCGAGTTGCATCAAACGCTCCTTGTGATCCGGCAGGGCCGGCGTATGTCATGAACAGACCTATGCATGGACCGGCGTGAGCACTGGCTCACCGGCAAAAAAAGCCTGCAGATTACGTAGTACCAGGCTCACCGTGTCACGTGCAGCCTCCGGCGACTGGCCCGCCACATGGGGAGTGAGCAGCGTATTGCTCAATGCCTTGAGGGCCGGCGCTACTGTGGGTTCTTCATCGAACACGTCCAGCGCAGCGCCAGCGAGCTGGCCTTGCTGCAAGGCAGTTACCAGAGCTTGGGTATCGACGACACTGGCGCGGGCGATATTGACCAGGTAGCCCTCGGCACCCAAGGCTGCGATGACCTGGGCATCGACCAGATGGCGAGTAGCGGCACCACCGGGGGTGGCAACCACCAGAATGTCGACCGCTTCAGCCAACTGCTGGGCGGTGGCGTACCAAGTGTAGGGAACGTCCGCGCGGCGGGTGCGGTTATGGTAGCTGATAGGCATGTCGAAGCCCTGGCTGGCGCGCTTGGCAATCGCCAGGCCAACCGCGCCTAGGCCGAGCACGCCCAGGCGCTTGCCGCTGACCGAAGGGCTGATCACGCGACGCCACTCACCCTGGCGGGTGCTGGCGTCGGCGCGGGGGATGTCGCGCAGCAGCGCCAGCAACATGGCCATGGCGTGATCGGCAACGGCTGTAGCGTTGGCGCCTGCCCCATTGGTGACGGTGATGCTACGCGCAGCAGCTGCAGCCAAATCGACTTGCTCGTAACCTGCACCAATCACACAGATGATTTGCAGCTTGGGCAGTGCGGCAATCTCGGTGGCGCTCAGGCCCAGCGGGCCGCGGGTGAGTACGGCGTCGATCTCGGCGCCACGGTGCTCGATAGCGTCGGCTCGCAGTTGCGCGGTGGGTGCGCGAATCAGCCGATAACCTGCCTGTTCAAGCAGCGGCAGATAATCATCTACCGTTTCTACCAGCACCAAGACGGTCTTGTTCATGCCGACTCCTCAGGTAAGGGAGAGGCATTATGCGGGGAAGGTGAGCGGTACAGTCAATCGATTAAATAGAGATCAACTGTACTGTATTGGTAGAGCCTAGTAGCGGCGCATCCCTAGCAGTGCTCACCGCAGGGATGCGCCCTAGGACCGCTATTGGCTGAATGCGCGCCCCAGGCCCCCTGGCACGCCGCTGCTGTCGGTGTCCTGCCATGGGCCATCTGGCTTGAGCGACCAGCTCCAGCCATTGTCATAACGGTAGTAGGTGCGCTGGCGGTAGAACACGTTGGTCTTGTTGTCCAACACATATACCCCAAGCTTCGGGTCCCAGTGGCTCGCCCCGCCAGGCGGTGGCGCGAAGCTGGCGGAGGTGCGCGGTACCGGCTTGGCTGGAGCGCTAGGCTTGCTCGGCTGGGTCGATGGCTGGCCACCAGGCAGCGGTTTGACCACCGGGCCCTGACGCGGCGGCACGGTTTCGATCGGCGGCGACGGCTCCTGGTTCGGTTGATGCACGGTACACGCGGACAAACCCAGGGCTAGGGTCATCAGGGTCAGGCGGACGGCGCTATGCATGGCATTGTTCTCTTACTGGTCAGGGCTGTCGATGGTCAGGTGCTGGGTGCCCTGAGTGGTGTTGGCCAACGGCGGGCTTTGGCCTATCCACTCCCCGCGGGTCGGCTGCCCAGCCCGGGAAACACGTGCAACAAGTTGGACTTCGGCGAACTGCGACAGTTTCATCTGCGCCAGCATCGCGTCCGCATCGGTCAGTTCCACCTCAAGAGGCAATTGCGCCACGGTCACCCGCTTGGCCGCCAGGGGCATCGGCGGGCCATTACTGGCGCGGGCGAAGATAAACACGGTGTCGTCAGGTTTGACCTTGTCTTTGAGCGCAGCCGCCAGTTCCACCCGGACCTTGAGCTGAACCGGCGCAATAGCCTGGGTCTGAGGCTGGCCAAGGCGCTCTGCGGCGCGGTCGATACCGCCTTGCAGCGCTGCGCGCGACGCATCGCCTTCAGGCAGTTGCGTCAGCAGACGGTTCCAGTAGTCGATGGCTTCTTGATAGCGCTCACCTTCGAACGCCGCGATGCCCCGTAGGCCAAGGCTGGTGACTTCGTTGGGGTCGGCCTTGAGTGCCTCGTCCGTCAGTGCCTGGACCTCTGGGCTCCACTTTTTGTCCGCCGCGAAGTACAGCGCCTGTGCCCACTGGCCGAGCAGTTCAGGCTGGCGACCGGCCAAGGCCACCGCGCGCTCGTAGGTACGTGCCGCATCTGCCGGACGCTGCTGCGCCATGTAGGCCCGCCCCAGGAAATACAAACCCTCGGCCGAGTCCGGCTGCGCTTGTACGGCACGCTCAAGCCGGGAGGTCATCTCCTCCATGGTTTTTGGCGCAGCGGCGAATTCCTGGGTCAACTCGACCTTGTCTGATGCACCGAAGTGCAGGTAAAGCCCCAGCGCCAGGGCTGGCACCAGTATTGCGGCAAGCAGAGGCAGCGCCTTGCCCAATTGCCTCTGACGCGCAGGTTCGGCACCTTCGGTATCGGCCAGCAACTCACGAGCCGCTTCGTCACGCCCCATGGCCAGTTGCCGTTGGTCCAACACGCCAGCAGCCTGCTGGGCAGACAATTCGGCGATGCGCTCTTGGTAAAGGGCCACGTTCAGGGCGGTGCGGTCTTCTTCCTGCTGCTGGCGGCGGCCACGCAGGGTCGGGATCAGCAAAAAGCCGAGGGCGGCGAGCAGCATCAGGCCCGCGCTAAGCCAGAATTCAGTCATGGGTCTGTTCTTTTTCCAGCAGTTTGGCGAGACGTTCGCGTTCTTCGACGGACAGTTGCGCAGCTCCCAGTGCTGCAGCGCCGCGGCGCCGGCGGACAATTACCGCCAGCACAACGAAACCACCGACCAGCAAAATGCCAGGGCCGAACCACAGCAGCCAGGTGCGGCCACTAAGCGCCGGCTTGTAGCGCACGAAGTCGCCATAGCGATCGACCATGAAGTCGACGATTTGACGGTTGCTCTTGCCCTCGCCGAGCATGCGGAAGATTTCACGGCGCAGGTCGGCAGCGATCGGTGCGTTGGAGTCGGCGATGTCCTGATTCTGGCACTTGGGGCAGCGCAGTTCCTTGGTCAGCTGCTGATAACGCGCGCGCTCGGCGTCATCTCGGAACTGGTAGGTGTCGATGGCTGCCTTGGCCACGCAGGTCACGCTCAAGCCCAGCGCGGCAGCTACCAGCCAGCGCTTCATGGCTTGGCCTCATCGATCAAGCCCTGATAGAGCGGCGCCAGTTGCTCGCGCCACACAGTGGCATCGACGATACCGACGTGTTTGTAACGGATGATGCCCTTGGCGTCGATGAGGAAAGTTTCAGGTGCGCCATAAACGCCCAGATCCAGCCCCAGGCTGCCCTGCTCGTCACGAATGTCCAGCTGGTAGGGGTTATGGAACTCGGCCAGCCACTTCTGCGCGGCGGCGTTGTCATCCTTGTAGTTGATACCGTGGATCACCACGCCCTGCTGGGCCAGCTGATTCAGGTACGGGTGTTCGACCTTGCACGACGGGCACCAGGTGGCCCAGACGTTGACCAGCGCCGGCCGCCCCTTTAGGTCAGCCTCGGTCAGGTTGCGGTCGCCTTGGGTGTTGGCCAGGGCGAAGGCCGGGAACGGCTTGCCGATCATCGCCGATGGCAGCTCGTCGGGCTTGAGGAACAGCCCTTTGTAGAGAAAAACCGCCATCAGCAGGAATACCGCCAGTGGCACCACCATGATCCAACGCTTCATGCAGCAGCTCCAGACACGCCCAGGGCCTCACGCACCCGGGTCTTGACCTTGACGCGATAGCGCCGGTCGCAGGCCGCCAGCAACCCACCCAGGCCGGTCAGCAGACCGCCCAGCCAGATCCAACGGACGTAAGGTTTGATATGCACGCGCACAGCCCAGGCGCCATTTTCCAACGGTTCGCCCAGCGCCACGTAAAGGTCGCGGGTGAAGCCGGCGTCGATGCCAGCCTCGGTCATCATCGACTGCTGAACGGTGTACAGGCGTTTCTCCGGATGCAGGGTGGTCACCTCGCGGCCTTGGCGGGTGACGACGATGCTGCCCTTGTCGGAGATGAAGTTCGGGCCCTCGAAGTGTTTGGCGCCTTCGAACAGGAAGTGATAGCCGCCAAGTTCTACGCTCTCCCCCGGCGCCATGCGCAAATCGCGTTCGGCGCTGTTGTTGCTCGATAGCACCACGCCCAGGGCACATACCGCCAGCCCCAGGTGCGCCAGCTGCATGCCCCAGTAGCTGCGCGTAAGGCCACCCACACCCTTGGCCAAGCCTTTATGGCGGGTCTTGTCGAGAATGTCGCGCAGGCCACCGAGCACCACCCAGGCCGCCAGGGCGAATGCGCTCAACACCGGCCAGTCGAAGTCGTCCACCAGCAGGCCTGCAATTGGCGCCAGCACCGCACTGCCCAGCAGGACCGGGGTCATCATGCTGGCCAGCCATCGACCAGGTGTGTCTTTCCAGCGCACCACCACCCCCAGGCTCAGCACCAGCATCAGCAGCGCCATCAATGGTAGGAACAAGGCATTGAAATAAGGCGGGCCAACCGAGAGCTTGGCCCCGGTCAGAGCATCGAGCACCAATGGGTAAAGGGTGCCAAGCAGGATCATCGAGGCCGCCACCACCAACACCAGGTTGTTAGCCAGCAACAGTGTTTCACGGGACCATAGGCCAAAGCCCACCTGGCTCTTGACCACCGGGGCACGCAAAGCGAAGAGCGTCAGCGAGCCGCCGACCACCACCAGCAGGAAGATCAGGATGAACACCCCACGCGCCGGATCGGCAGCGAAGGCATGCACGGAAGTCAGCACGCCGGAGCGAACCAGGAAGGTCCCAAGCAGGCTCAGTGAGAAGGCGGCGATCGCCAGCAGTACCGTCCAGCTTTTGAACACCCCGCGCTTTTCGGTCACCGCCAGCGAGTGAATCAGTGCAGTGCCCACCAGCCATGGCATGAACGAGGCGTTCTCCACCGGGTCCCAGAACCACCAGCCACCCCAGCCCAGTTCATAGTAAGCCCACCACGACCCCAGGGTGATGCCGACCGCCAGAAAAGCCCAGGCCACGATGGTCCAAGGCCGCGACCAGCGGGCCCAGGCTGCATCCAGGCGCCCACCAAGCAGCGCGGCAATGGCGAAGGCGAAGGCCACCGAAAAGCCTACGTAGCCCATGTACAGCATCGGCGGGTGGACGATCAGGCCAAAGTCCTGCAACAGCGGGTTGAGGTCACGACCGTCGGCCGGCACTTGCGGCAACAGGCGCTGGAACGGGTTGGACGTGATGATCAGAAAGCTCAGGAAACCGACGCTGATCATGCCCATGACCGCCAGCACCCGGGCCAGCATCACCTGCGGCAACTGGCGCGAGAAGATCGACACGGCGAAGGTCCAGCCACCGAGAATCAACGCCCACAACAGCAGCGACCCCTCATGGGCGCCCCACACTGCACTGAATTTGTAGTACCAAGGCAAAGCACTGTTGGAGTTGCTGGCAACGTAGGCAACCGAAAAGTTGTCGGTCATGAAGGCGTGGGTCAGGCAGGCGAAGGCCAATGCCAGGAAGGTGAACTGGCCCCAGGCTGCGGGCCGCGCCAGCCCCATCCATAGGCTGTCGCCGCGCCAGGCGCCGAGCAGTGGCACCGTGGCCTGCACGGCGGCGAAACAGATCGCCAGGATCATCGCCAACTGACCAAGTTCAGGAATCACCAATGCCGCATTCATGGCCTGGCCTCCGCGCCGCTGGCCGCCTGGCCGCTTTCTTTCAGGGCCTTGGTGACTTCAGGTGGCATGTACTTCTCGTCGTGCTTGGCCAACACCTCGTCGGCCACTACCACACCCTCGCTATTGAGCTTGCCAAGGGCAACGATGCCCTGCCCCTCACGGAACAGGTCCGGCAGAATACCGCGGTAGGTAATCGGCACCGATTTGTTGAAATCGGTGACCACGAAACGCACGTCCAGCGAATCCTGGGAGCGCTGCACAGAGCCCTTTTCGACCATACCGCCTGCACGGATGCGTGTGTCCAGCGGCGCTTGGCCGTTGGCGATCTGGGTCGGGGTGTAGAACAGGTTGATATTCTGCTGCAAGGCGCTCAGGGCAAAGCCCACGGCGACCGCAACCCCGACCAGCAGGCCGAGGATCAGGAACAGACGTTTCTTGCGCTGCGGATTCACTGGTTGTTCTCCCGGCGCAAACGGCGCGCCTCTTCTTGCAGGTAGCGGCGCCGGGCCAACAGCGGGGCGGCGACATTGACCGCCAGCACCGCCAGGCAAATACCATAAGCCGACCAGACATACAGGCCATGATGGCCCATGGCGAGAAAGTCGCCCAAGCTTGCGAAACTCATCGTACGGCCCTGCGCTTGAGGCTGTTCAACACCTCATCCTTGACCCAGCTGGCACGGGCTTCGCGCTTGAGCACTTCCAGGCGCATACGCAGCAGCAGTACGGCGCCAAAAAAGCAGTAGAAGCCCAGTGCCGTGCACAGCAGCGGCAGCCACATCTCGGCGGGCATTGCAGGTTTTTCCGTGAGGGTGAAGGTCGCACCTTGATGCAACGTGTTCCACCACTGCACCGAATACTTGATGATCGGAATATTGATCACCCCGACGATGGCCAGCACCGCGCAGGCCTTGGCGGCGCTGTCGCGGTTGCTGATGGCCTGGCCCAGGGCGATGATGCCGAAGTACAGGAACAGCAGAATCAGCATCGAAGTCAGCCTGGCGTCCCATACCCACCAGCTGCCCCAGGTCGGTTTACCCCAGATGGCCCCGGTCACCAGCGCCACGGCCGTCATCCAGGCGCCAATGGGCGCTGCGCACTGCAGGGCGACATCGGCCAGTTTCATCTTCCACACCAGCCCAACCGCACCAGCCACGGCCAGCAACACATAGCAGGACTGCGCCAGCATCGCCGCCGGCACGTGGATATAGATGATGCGGAAACTGTTGCCCTGCTGGTAGTCCTCAGGGGCGAAGGCCAGGCCCCAGACCACGCCTGTTACCAGCAACAGGGCAGCCGAAATGGCCAACCAGGGCAGCATGCGGCCGCTGATGGCATAGAACCATTTAGGCGAACCCAGTTTGTGGAACCACGTCCAGCTTATTTTCATCAGGTGCATCCGGTATTGGCCGGGCTTGGTAGCCCGGGACTCGTTATTCGCCAACGCTGATCTTTAGGCCGGCGGCGATCGCAAAGGGGGCCAGAGTGACGGCAAGGGCGGCCAGACTGGCCAGCCAGAGCAGCTGGCCGGTGGCCGGCATATTCTGCAACGCAGCCTGCAAGGCACCACTGCCCAGGATCAATACTGGGATATACAACGGCAGAATCAGCAATGCCAGTAACAAACCACCGCGCTTGAGGCCAACCGTCAGCGCAGCGCCCACCGCACCCAGCAAGCTCAGCACCGGCGTACCCAGCAGCAGCGAGCCGAGCAGCACCGGTAGGCAATGGCTGGGCAAACCCAGCATCAAGGCCAGCAATGGCGCCAACAATACCAGCGCCAAGCCGGAAAAGATCCAGTGCGCCAGCACCTTGGCCAGCACCAACATGGCCAGCGGGTGGGGTGACAGCACCCACTGCTCAAGCGACCCGTCTTCGAAATCGCTGCGAAACAGGCCATCGAGGGACAGCAGCACGGCCAGCAAGGCCGCAACCCACACCAGCCCTGGCGATAAGGTTTGCAACAACTGGCTTTCCGGGCCTACCGCCAAAGGAAACAACGCGACCACGATGGCAAAGAATACCAACGGGTTGGCAAGCTCCGCAGGGCGACGGAACAGCAGGCGTGCTTCACGGCGCAGCAATAGGATGAATACGCTCATGCCGCCCACTGCCCCAGGTTCAATTCGCGGTAACCGCAAGGCTTGCGCTTCAGGGTGTGGTGCGTGGTCAGCACCACCGTACCGCCCTGTTCACAATGCGCCGCAAGGTGTGCTTCCAGTTGGGCCACGCCCTGCTTGTCGAGGGCGGTGAAAGGTTCGTCGAGAATCCACAGTGGCGGGCCGGGCAGGTACAGCCGGGCCAACGCCACACGGCGCTGCTGGCCGGCAGACAGGGTATGGCAGGCAACGTCTTCGAAACCGCGCAGGCCTACCGCTTGCAATGCCCCCCAGATGGCATCGCGGGTAGCAGGCTGATGCAGTGCGCAAAGCCAGGTAAGGTTTTCCTCGGCGGTGAGCAGGTCCTTGATGCCGGCGGCGTGGCCAATCCACAGCAGAATGCTAGCCAAGGCATGGCGCTGCTCACCCAGAGGCCGACCTGCCAGCAGGATCTGCCCGGCAGTGGGCTGCATCAGGCCCGCCAACAGGCGCAGCAGGCTGGTCTTGCCACTGCCGTTGGGGCCGCTGATCTGCAGCATGTCGCCGGGGCGCAGCTCGAAATCGAGGTGCTCGAACAGCAGGCGCCAGTCGCGCTCGCAGGCCAGGCCCGCGGCTTGGAGGTGAAGGGTCACGGTATCGCCTTATCTATATGCGTCTCAAGTCGCCAACGTTGCTGCCGTTATACTGGCAGTGACAGGCGGCAGGCATTATTGCATGTGCTGCCACGCTGCCAAGAGGGCGGGCCCCACAGGTTGTATACAATCATGACTGAAATCAATAGTCTCGGCGCACAAACCGCCATCAATTCACAAGCGATCAAGGCCCAACTGACCGGTGAACTGCTCAAGCTGACCCAGGCGCAACCTGGCCTGCTCAAGCCGGGCGAGACGGCTCAGGCCCAAGTGCTAACGATGCGTCAGACCGGCACGAGCTTTCAGTTGGTGTTGCAAGTGATTCAGGCCAACGGCAGCCAGACCCAACTGCAGGCCACTGCCAGCCAGCCCCTCGCACAAGGCAGCCAATTGACCGTCAGCCAGCCTGAAAGCAACCGCCTGGCGATCATGGTGCAACAGGCCACTGCCAGCAACGTCGCCACCCTCACCCAGCTCGATACCAGCAAGGTGCCGATTGGCACGTTGCTGCAGGGCAAGGTGCTGACCAACCAAGCATTGCCCCAGGCAGTTGGCGAAGCGGCCAGCTTTCGTTCGTTGGTCAGCTTGCTCAACACCGCCCAGGCTGGCGCCACCCTCACAATCGACAGCCCGCGACCCTTGCCGATCGGCAGTCTGCTCAGCGCTTTAGTGCAGGGCGACCAGTCGCTGCGCTTCGTGCCGCTCAGCGGTCGCCAGGATCAATTGAGCATCGCCCAGCAGTTGCCGGCGCAACAAGGCCGCCAGGCCTCCCTGCCCGGCCTGCTCGCTGCCCTGCAGCAAATGGCCGACAGCCAGGGCAACGATGGTGAGCTGCGCAGCACTGCCAGCAGCCTGTTGGCCAGCCTGCCAGATGCCCGCCAGCTGGCTGACGGCAAAACGCTGGCCCAGGCCCTGAACAACAGCGGTGCTTTCCTCGAAGCCAAGCTGCTCGGCGGCCTGGGTGCCAACGTCGCCACTGACCTTAAAGCCCAGTTGTTGCGGCTGGTGGCGCAGGCTTCGGTCAATGCACCGGGCACCCCGCTGACAGCAGCAAGCCCGCTGGCCCAGGCCCTGCCAGCCATGGCCCGCAGCGCGTTGGGCATGCTCGATAGAGTAAGCCCCAGAACACCGCCCGGCGCCTTTCCGCTACCGTCGCGGCTGTTGCAGGCAATGGAGGACGAAGGCGACTTGCAACAACTGCTGCGCCTGGCCGCCGCTGCCATCTCGCGCCTGCAAAGCCATGCCCTGAGCAGCCTGCAGCAATCGGGCACACTGGATAACGGCAACATGCAAAGCACATGGCAAACCGAAGTGCCCATCCGCCACGGCCAGGAGTTCGTGCCCTTGCAGGTAAAGCTGCAGCGCGAAGAAACCCCGGATCAACAAGCCGAGCGCCAGCAACGCGAGCAGAATGATCCGTTGCAAGCACTCTGGCGCATCGACCTGGCATTCGACCTGGCACCGCTGGGGCCGTTACAGGTGCAGGCACAACTGAGTCAGGGCCGGTTATCAGGCCAGCTTTGGGCCGAGCGTGAGCAAACTGCCCAACTGATCGACCACCAGCTTGGCGACCTACGCGCCCGCCTGCTGGCACGCGGCCTGGACGTTGGCGAGCTAGCGTGCCATACCGGCATCCCACCACAGGGCCCGCGCACGCGGGTGGAGCAACGTTGGGTGGACGAAACCGCATGAGCAGCAAGCAACCGCGCCAGGCCATTGCCCTTAGCTACGATGGCCAACAGGCACCCACCCTCAGCGCCAAAGGCGACGACGAACTGGCCGAAGCCATTCTGGCACTGGCCCGCGAACACGAAGTGCCGATCTACGAGAATGCGGACCTGGTGCGCCTTTTGGCACGCCTGGAACTGGGTGAGCAGATTCCTGAAGCACTGTACCTGACCATCGCCGAGATCATTGCTTTCGCCTGGCAACTACGCGGCAGGGTCCCGGTGGACTTCGTCGACTGCCCTCCCGAAGAGCGCGACATCACCCCGGCCTTGAACGGCTTGCCGCATCCACGCTGAGTGCAGCCGGTACATGTTTAGTACCCCGTGCAAGGCCGAGCTAGGCACCTTTGCGGCTCCTTACGCAAGCAAAGGCCACAGCCATGACCAACGCCTTCATCAATGACGCTGGCATCCAGTTCGCTCGCCAGCACCTGAGCCTCTTCCCACGGCCTGACCGCGCTGCCCACGACGCGCTCAAACAGTGGGCAAGCAACCGCGGCGTAGCGCTTGACCCCGATCAAACCGACGTGGTCACCTTTCACTACCAGCCCAGCGCCGATCGAGTACATATCGACGGTGTGATCACGGCCAAAAGCACGCTGACCCAAGCGATGCTCTCCAATTGGCAGGGCGAGTCGAACAACAACCTGATCGGTGGTCTGTTTGGCGAACCGTGGGCCGGGCATCTGCCAGGGCTTATCACTGTGGTCGATGCCTTGCGTCCGCCGGCATGGAACGCAGCCGGTGCCAATTACCAGGTGTTCAACGGTGTCTTCAGGCGCACCGTGCCACAGGTATATGGCCCCCAAACCCTGCTGGGCCTTCCGGCCGAGGATCTGCAGCGGTTCATCTGGAACATGGACTTTCACAGCGCCTACAAAAGCATGCTCGATCGCTACTGGACCGAGGCGGGCCACAGCCACCAGACCTTGGCCAAAATGGCCTTCATCGCCGCCTGCAACAAGCAGGTAAGCGAAGGCAGCCTGGACGACACCGGGCGTCAGCTAGCCTGGCAGGCCGCAGGCCTACTCCCCAGGTCTGCCAATTTCGGTATGCGCGTGCTGAACGTCTATGGCTACAGTGCAACCGACTTGGTGTTCATGTACGACAAGAAGATGCTCAACGCTCTGCTGTATGTGCCAGGCAATGACTCGCCCTTTCACACTGTCGCCGGCCCTGCTGGCCTTAAGGACTGGGTGGCCGAGCAATGCAAAGACCCCGTCAAACGTACCGCCCTGGCCGAGCACTTTGCCCTCGCCGACAGGCCTGACGGCCTGGACTTCAGCGGCCTGCACACGGCACTGGAAGGCCTTGCCGTTTACCCGGCCGTTTACCGGCTGTCCCCCAACCGCCCTGGTTTCACTACCAACGGCGTCTGGTCGCCCCGCACCTATGTCAACTACCGAGCCGACAAGTACAGCCCGGCCATCACCGGCGATCTGTTCCAGGCCCTGACTGACCGCCAGCGGGCGCGCAGCTATCAGGATGCCGACACGCTGATCACCGACGACAGCGAGGTCAGCAAAGGGCGTTGGCGCGGTTACTTCAACTCGGCCCTCAGCCTGCTTGGGCCGCTGGCGATCGTGCTGCCGGAGCTGGCGCCGCTGTTCGCTGTGGGCGGCATTGCTCAGTTCGGCCTAGGGCTGGATGCGGCCATCAATGCCAAGGGGGTCGACCAGCAGGCGGCTGGGGCCGGCGAAGCCTCGTTCGGGGTACTCAACGCCCTGCCGCTGTTGATCGCCGGGGCGGCCAAGGCTCCGGCGCTGTATCGGTTCAAGTCCGAGGGGTTTCTTGCACCGCGCGAGGTCAATGGCCAATTGGGCTATCCCTTGAGTCCGATGGACCCACCTGTCTTGCCCGCCGACCAGGCCCTGGAATATTTCCAACTCCCAGACCCCGTCGCGCCGCTCGAAGGTGCTGACCAAGCCACTCGTGACGCGATCATCCGCCTCACGCGATTCAACGGCGAACCCGACACCCTGACTGGAGTGATCGCAGGTTATACGGCCGATATGCTTTATGACGTCCAGGCCGATGCGTTCATACAGCGCGGCGACCGCAATGCGGTAAACCCGACACTGTATCGTGGCCAAGTGGGCAGCAGAAACCTGGTGCGAGTCCCCGAAGGCAGGGCGGTAACCGATCAAATGCGCACGGCCAGCCTGCGCGCCCTGGGTGTGGATCTGCCACTGCCGGTAACGGTGCCAGAATTCCCGCTGCAAGCGAGCAGCACAATCCCTGAGCAGATCCTCAGCATCTGGGTGGGCGACCGAGCGATACCCGACAACCTGCTCGCCAACCTCGCCAAAAATAGCCAGACGGTGGCCGGTTCACGTTTCAGCCTGCGCCTGTACCTCTCCAACGAGTCACCCGTTGCTTATGCGCGCAACCTGCAACGCCTGGCCCAGCACGCCCCCAATGTCAGGGTGCTGACGCTGGAAGAGCAGCCGTTCTATGCCCAGTTCAGGGAAAGTGCGAACTACCCTCAGTATCGGGCCGCGATCGATGGCAATGGAGGCATCGGGCGCAACTTCTCCAGCGCAGCGGACGTGTTGCGTTTCCCTTTGCTCAACCATGAGGGGGGCTTGTATATGGACATCGACGACCGGCTGCTGGCCGAGGGTGAGCATGCAGTGACCATCAACGGCCGTAACTATGGGCCACCGGCCAAGGCCCTAGACGCCACCTCCCTGCAAACCACACCCGATGGGCTGTTGCTGTACCCTCCGATCGCCAACGAGCGGATGAACATCCACTGTATCTACAACACTAGCCTGATCGGCAGCCATGCCAATAACCCGACATTGCTGGCGATCAGCGAAGAAATGCATGCGCGGTTCCAGGCCAACCCTGACTTCTACAACAGCAAGCCGGACCCCATGCTCGACCCGGTGGGTTTCGCACGCTACGCCAATACCCTCAGCAGGCTGACCGGGCCAACTTTACTCACCGACATGACCGACCGCCTGCTGCCTGACCTCAAGACGATCAGGCAAATCACCAACCTCGACTCGCTATCGACGATCAATGCTGAGCAATTCATCGACCGCGCCGCCTACAAAGCGGCCATGGAGCGCTACTTGCCACTGAACGGTATCGCCAAAATCGGCAGCAACCACTCGTGGGCCAAGCCTTGAGGCCGTGACGTTCTCGGCGAGCAATGACAAGGCGGCATGACGCCGCCTTGTACGGCCTCAATCGGCACGATGCAATTTGCTCATCAGCTCAGCCTCAGCTTGGGTCAAACCGCAAGTTTCGGTGAGCTCTGCCACGCTGGCGCCCATACCCACCAACCTTGCGGCTTGGGTAAAGGTGGCGCTGCTGGGGTCGCGCTGCTCCAGCTGCTGAAGTTTTTCCGGCAGTGGCGCCACGGTCGCACGCAGTTCATGGATGGCCTCCCCCATCCGCACAGTACCGTTCTGGTAGTCGTCCAGGCGCTTGGCCAGGTCCTTGATGCGCTGGTCACGCAGCGCGTCGCCCACGGCCTGTTGCGCTGCCAGCTCACGCTGGCGTTTGCTGTAGTTGAGGAAGAACCACAGGCTCAGGGCCCACAGCAGCGCCAGGAAGATCACCGCTACCTCGAAGATCAACTCAGATGTTCTCCAGCTCGGACCACTCTTCTTCGGTCATCATCTTGTCCAGCTCAACCAGAATCAGCAGTTCGCCATTCTTGTTGCATACACCTTGAATGAACTTGGCCGACTCCTCGTTACCCACGTTCGGCGCCGTCTCGATTTCCGACTGACGCAGGTACACCACTTCAGCGACGCTGTCGACGAGGATGCCCACCACTTGCTTGTCGGCCTCGATGATGACGATGCGCGTATTGTCGGTGACATCCGAGGGCATCAGGCCGAAACGCTGGCGGGTGTCGATCACCGTCACCACGTTACCGCGCAGGTTGATGATGCCCAGCACATAACTCGGCGCGCCTGGCACCGGTGCGATTTCGGTGTAGCGCAACACTTCCTGCACCTGCATCACATTGATGCCGTAGGACTCATTGTCCAAACGGAAGGTTACCCATTGCAGGATCGGATCTTCAGAACCTTGCCCAGACGACTTTTTCATTGCCCTAGCCCTCTTAATCCGCCGTTGGCGGTTGTGTTCGCAGTTATTTCTGTGTGGCGTGCAGTTGCTTGACCGCGCCGGTGGCGATCAACTCGGCCAGTTCTGCGACGTCAAGCAGTGCACACATGTGTTCGATGACCGTACCGGCCAACCAGGGCCGCTGGCCACGCTGGCTGCGCCACTTGATCTCAGCGGGGTCCAGGCGCAGCGAACGGCTGACCTGATGCACGGCCAGGCCCCACTCGTAGCCTTGTACGGAAATCACATAATTGAGGCCCTGGCGGAAATCCTCGCGGTAGCGGTCGGGCATCACCCAGCGTGCAGTGTCCAGCACCTTGAGGTTGCCTGCCTGGCAGGTGAGGATACCGAGGAACCAGTCCGGCTGGCCGAACAGCGGCGTCAGCTCCTGGCCCTGCAGGCTGTAGATCGAGCCCAGACACACAAGCGGCACCGCCAGGGTGAGCCCGGCCACGTCGAACAGCAGGCATTCGAACGGCTCTGCGGCCCAGGCCGGGCGCCCATCGACGCTGGCCGGCGGGATCGGTGCGTCGTTCATGGTCGCGGCCGGCAGGTGCACATCCACCAGCGGCGCAACCGGCGCAGGCTCAGGCACTTCAGTCAGCACAGGAATGCTCGCCTCGGCCAGCACGTCGGCCTCGACCACTGTCACCACCGGCTCTTGCACCGGCAGCACAGCGGGCAGCACCCTTAGCTGGGGCTCGGCGAAAGGCGGCGCCAGCTGCGGTGCCTGGCGGGCATCACGTGCCTGCTCTTCACGCACCGCTGCGGCAAATTCGTCATCGGCGCGGCTCGCTTCGGCCAGCGCTGGCAGTTCGAGGCCTTGCTCTGCCTCGGTGGCCTCCTGCAACAGCCCATCAAGGTAGGACTGCAGGGCCATTTGCGGCTTGGTGCCAACCAGTAGAGTCATGAAACCACCTGCGCGGCCGGCTTGTAGGTGAGCATATGCTTGAGCAGTGCTCGGTAGGCAATCACACCACGGCTCTTGTTGTCGAACTGCGAAGGCGTGACGCCATTGCGGCTGGCATCGCGCAGACGCGTGTCGACCGGGATGTAACCCTGCCAGACTTGCTGCTCATAGGTATCGCGAAGCACCTTCAACGTGCCCAGCGAGGCCTGGGTACGGCGATCAAACAGGGTCGGCACGATCTGGTAGGGCAACGCTTGTTTGCGCGAGCGGTTGACCATGGCCAAGGTGCCGATCATGCGCTCCAAGCCCTTGACCGCGAGAAACTCGGTTTGCACCGGAATCACCAACTGCTGGCTGGCCGCCAAGGCATTGACCATCAACACGCCAAGCAAGGGCGGGCTGTCGATCAACGCGAAGTCGAAATCCTGCCACAACTGCGCCAGACTCTTGGCGATCACCAGGCCCAGGCCACTCTGCCCCGGCGACTGGCGCTCCAGCACAGCCAGCGCGGTGCTAGAGGGCAACAACGAAATACGTTCATCGCTGGTCGACAACAGCAACTGCCCCGGCAGGCCTTCAGGAACGCTGCCTTTGTGCTGGAACAGGTCGAAACAGCTGTGCTCCAGCGCGTCCGGGTTGTGCCCGAAATAGCTGGTCATCGAGCCATGCGGGTCGAGATCGACGACGACCACGCGCTTGCCGGCCTCGGCCAGCAGGCCGGCCAGGGCGATGGTCGTCGTGGTCTTGCCCACGCCACCTTTTTGATTGGCTACTGCCCAGACTCTCATGGCACCACTCTTGTCTGAAAGGCGTTGCAGGGCCCCTGTGAAAGCACCGGCTCGACGTCTCGATGAACCCGCTCGCGCAATGATCGCGCAGGCTTCGATGAATCTAACAAGACAACTGCCCCCAATTGGTTTGCTATGACAGAGATTTGACGGCTCACGGGCGCGTCGTCGCGGCTGGGGCTGGCGGTGCACTTTGTGTGCCAGCACGGCGAAGCGCTGCATCCGGGGTGGCATTGGCAGTGCCCGAGCCGGTCAGGCTGCGGCGCACTTCAAGGTTGCGGGAGATCACCAGGACCACGCGGCGGTTACGCGCTCGCCCCTCAGCAGTGTCGTTGCTGGCTACCGGCTGGTATTCGCCGTACCCCACCGAGGCCATGCGCGCGGGGTTGACCCCCTGCATGGCCAACAACCGCACGATACTCGCCGCCCTCGCCGCTGACAGCTCCCAGTTGGTCGGGTACTGCGCCGTGCGGATCGGCAGGTTGTCGGTAAAGCCCTCGACATGCACCGGGTTGGCGAACGGTTTGAGGATGTTGCCGACCTTCTCGATGATGTCGAACGCCTGGTCGCTGGGCATCGCATCGCCGCTGCCGAACAGCAATGAGGAGTTGAGTTCGATCTCCACCCACAACTCGTTGCCACGCACGGTCATCTGGTCGGACTTGATCAGGTCGCCAAAGGCATCGCGCACATCCTCGCTGATCGCCTTAAGCGGGTCGACGCTGGTCTGCGCCAACCCGGCATCGGTCTGCTCGCTGTCCTTGATCAATGGCTGTGCCGGTTTCACGCTCAGCGGCTGCTCATCACCGATCGGGATCGGCTTCATGCTTCGCTCGGGGTCGTTGAACACCCCAAGCAGCGCTTGGGATATGACCTTGTACTTACCTTCGTTGATCGAGGAAATCGAGTACATGACCACGAAGAAGGCGAACAGCAAGGTGATGAAGTCGGCATACGACACCAGCCAGCGTTCGTGGTTTTCATGTTCCTCGGTATGACGGCGACGGCGCATGGCTACTCCATGAAGCCTTGCAGCTTCAGCTCGATCGAGCGCGGGTTCTCACCCTCGGCTATCGACAGCAAGCCTTCGAGCAGCATTTCGCGATAACGCGACTGGCGCAAAACGATGGCTTTGAGCTTGTTGGCGATCGGCAGCAAGATCAGGTTGGCACTGGCCACCCCGTAAATGGTCGCGACGAACGCCACGGCGATACCATTGCCCAGCTGTGAAGGATCGGCCAGGTTACCCATCACGTGAATCAGGCCCATCACCGCCCCGATGATGCCGATGGTCGGCGCGTAACCGCCCATGCTCTCGAACACCTTGGCGGCCTGTATATCGCGGCTCTCCTGAGTCAGAAAGTCGACTTCAAGGATGCTACGGATCGATTCAGGCTCGGCGCCATCGACTAGCAGTTGCAAGCCCTTGCGGGCATAGGGGTCCGGTTCGGCATCGGCCACGCCTTCCAGGCCGAGCAGGCCTTCCTTGCGCGCCGTCAGGCTCCAGTTGACCACGCGGTCGATGCCGCTAGCCAGGTCGACCCGCGGCGGAAAAAAAATCCAGCGCAATATCTGCAGCGCTCGCTTGAACGCCGGCAGCGGTGACTGCAACAAAGCCGCCGCCAGTGTACCGCCAAGTACGATCAGCCCGGCCGGGCCATTGAGCAAGGCACCGACATGGCCGCCTTCGAGGAAGTTGCCGCCGACGATGGCGACGAAGGCCAGAATCAGCCCAATCAGGCTCAGCACGTCCATCAGACGCACGCCTCGACCAGGTGTTTGCCGATCTCGTCCAGGCTGTACACGGCATCGGCGAGGTTGGCTTTGACGATCGCCATGGGCATACCGTAGATCACACAGCTGGCCTCATCCTGAGCCCATACGGTGCTGCCGCCCTGCTTTAGCAGGCGGGCACCCTCACGGCCATCGGCACCCATGCCGGTAAGCACCACCGACAACACCTTGTCGCCATAGGACTTGGCCGCCGAGCCGAAGGTGATGTCCACGCACGGCTTGTAGTTCAGGCGCTCGTCGCCAGGCAAGATCTTCACCGCGCCACGGCCGTCGATCATCATCTGTTTGCCACCTGGGGCCAGCAGCGCCAGCCCAGGGCGCAGCATGTCGCCATCCTCAGCTTCCTTGACACTGATCTTGCACAGCTTGTCCAGGCGTTCGGCGAAGGCCTTGGTGAACGCTGCAGGCATGTGCTGGATCAGCACGATGGGCGCCGGGAAGTTAGCAGGCAACTGAGTCAGCACGCGCTGCAGCGCCACCGGGCCACCGGTGGAGGTACCGATCGCCACCAGTTTGTAAGGCTTGCGCTTGGGCGCTGGGGTATGCGCCGCAGCAGGAGCTGGTGCCGGGGCACGGGCGGGGATGGCGCTGCGCACTGGCGCTACGCTGGCCGGCGCCGGAGCACTGGCAGATGTCACGGCGACCGCTGGGGCTTGGCTTGCGTAGCTGCCAAAACGGCGGTTGCTGCGCGAAATGGTATGCACCTTTTCGCACAGCATCTGCTTGACCTTCTCTGGATTGCGCGAGATGTCTTCGAAGTTCTTCGGCAGGTAATCCACCGCACCGGCATCCAGCGCGTCGAGGGTGACGCGCGCGCCTTCGTGAGTCAGCGAAGAAAACATCAACACCGGCGTGGGGCAGCGCTGCATGATATGCCGCACGGCGGTGATGCCATCCATCATGGGCATTTCGTAGTCCATGGTGATGACATCGGGTTTGAGCGCCAGTGCCTGGTCGATCGCTTCTTTGCCGTTGGTCGCAGTGCCGACCACCTGGATCGTCGGGTCCGCCGAGAGGATTTCCGAAACGCGGCGGCGGAAGAAACCGGAATCATCCACCACCAGGACCTTGACTGCCATAAACACTCCATTAGGCGGGGCACCCGGCCAGGGTGCTCCGCCGAAAATCAGATACGCCGTGCCGCGTAACGCTTGAGCATGCTCGGCACGTCAAGAATCAGCGCGATGCGGCCGTCGCCAGTGATGGTGGCGCCAGACATGCCCGGGGTGCCCTGCAGCATCTTGCCCAGGGGCTTGATCACCACTTCTTCCTGGCCCACCAGCTGGTCGACCACAAAGCCGATGCGCTGGGTACCGACCGACAGAATCACCACATGGCCTTCGTGCTGCTCCTCGTGCACCTGCCCTTGGACCAGCCAGCGCTTGAGGTAGAACAGCGGCAGCGCCTTGTCGCGCACGATCACCACTTCCTGGCCGTCCACCACGTTGGTGCGCGAAAGGTCGAGGTGGAAGATTTCGTTGACGTTGACCAGGGGGAAGGCGAACGCCTGATTGCCCAGCATCACCATCAAGGTCGGCATGATCGCCAGGGTCAACGGCACCTTGATGACGATCTTCGAACCCTGGCCCTTGGCCGAGTAGATGTTGATCGAGCCATTGAGCTGGGAGATCTTGGTCTTCACCACGTCCATGCCCACGCCACGGCCGGACACGTCGGAAATCTCGGTCTTGGTCGAGAAGCCTGGGGCGAAGATCAGGTTGTAGCAGTCCGACTCGCTCAGGCGATCGGCCGCGTCCTTGTCCATCAGGCCTTTTTCCACGGCCTTGGCGCGCAGGATATTCGGGTCCATGCCCTTGCCGTCGTCGGAAATCGACAACAGGATGTGGTCACCTTCCTGCTCGGCCGACAACACCACATGGCCGGTACGCGGTTTGCCGGCAGCTTCCCTCTCGTCCGGCATCTCGACGCCATGGTCGACGGCGTTGCGCACCAAGTGCACCAGCGGGTCGGCCAGGGCCTCGACAAGGTTTTTGTCCAGGTCGGTTTCTTCGCCGACCAGCTCAAGGTTGATTTCTTTCTTAAGCTGCCGCGCCAAGTCACGGACCAGGCGCGGGAAGCGGCCGAAGACCTTCTTGATCGGCTGCATGCGGGTCTTCATCACCGCAGTCTGCAAATCGGCAGTGACCACATCGAGGTTGGACACGGCCTTGGACATGGCCTCGTCGCCGCTGTTCAGGCCCAGGCGCACCAGGCGGTTACGCACTAGCACCAGTTCGCCGACCATGTTCATGATTTCGTCCAGGCGCGCGGTATCGACGCGCACGGTGGTTTCCGCCTCGCTGGCAGGCTTATCTGCAACCGGTGCCGGGGAGCGAGCTGGCGCGGCAGCTGCAGGCTTGGCCTCGGCAGGCGCAGCTGGGGCAGGCTTGGCGACCGGCTTGCTGGCCGCCTTGGGCGCAACCGGTGCAGCCACCGCAGCAGGTGCCTGGGCAGCAGCCGTTTCGCCGGTGAACTTACCCTTGCCGTGCAGTTGGTCGAGCAGGGCTTCGAACTCATGCTCGGTGATCTCATCGCCAGCGGCGGCGGCACTGGCGGTCTGTGCCCCAGCGCTGGCGGCTGGCAAGGCATCGGCCTGGAAGGTGCCCTTGCCATGCAGCTGGTCCAGCAACGATTCGAATTCTTCGTCGGTGATCTCATCGCTCGCAGGTTGCGTGGCGACGACTACCGATTGCGTAGCGGTAACTTCTGGCGAGAACTGGCCCTTGCCATGCAACTGGTCAAGCAGCGATTCGAACTCGGCATCGGTGATGTCGTCACCCGAGTTGCTCAAGGTCTCGCCCTGCATCTGTGCGTCGAAGGCGGCAGCTTCGGCTTTCACCGCGTCGAGCGAGTCGAGCAGCTGTTCGAACTCGGTGTCGGTGATGTCCGCTTCGCTGGCCGCAGGCTCGGGCTCGGGCGCTGCTTGTGGCACCGGCGCTGCAGGGGCATCGGCGCTGGCAGGTTCGGCCAGGCGCGACAAGGCTGCCAACAGTTCGGGTGTGGCCGGTGTCACCTCGGTGCGCTCACGCACTTGGCCGAACATGCTGTTGACCGTATCCAGTGCTTCGAGCACCACATCCATCAGTTCCGCGTCGACCCGGCGCTCACCCTTGCGCAGGATATCGAACACGTTCTCCGCGATATGGCAGCACTCCACCAGCTCGTTCAGCTGAAGGAAGCCGGCGCCCCCTTTTACAGTGTGGAAACCGCGAAAAATTGCATTGAGCAGGTCAGCATCGTCAGGCCGGCTTTCCAGCTCGACCAGTTGCTCGGACAGTTGCTCAAGAATTTCGCCGGCTTCTACCAGAAAATCCTGAAGGATTTCTTCATCGGCGCCGAAGCTCATTAAACGTGCTCCTTAAAAACCCAGGCTGGACAGCAAATCGTCGACGTCGTCCTGACCGGACACCACGTCTTCACGCTTATCGGCATGAATCTGCGGACCTTCACCCCGAGTTGGATGTTTTTCTTGATCTTTTTCAGCACGAAGCTGCTGGTGGTCATGTTCGATACCAGCAAACCGGTCGACCTGACTGGCCATCAGCACGAGCTTGAGCAGGTTGCTTTCCACTTCGGTCACCAGCGCCGTCACCCGCTTGATCACCTGGCCGGTCAGGTCCTGATAGTCCTGGGCCAGCAGAATGTCGTTCAGGTGGCCTGCGACTTTGCGGTTACCCTCGGTGCTATGCGTCAGGAAACTGTCGACGCGTTTGACCAGCTCTCGGAACTCAGGCGCGGCGACTTCGCGGCGCATGAAGCGCTGCCAATCCAGGCTCAGGCTCTGAGCCTCGCTGGCCAGGTCGTTGAGCACCGGGGTGCTCTCCTCCACCAGGTCCATGGTGCGGTTGGCCGCGCCCTCGGTCAGCTTGACGACATAGGACAGGCGCTCGGTGGCATCGGTAATCTGCGAAACTTCTTCGGCTTGCGGCATGCGCGGGTCGATCTGGAAGCTGACGATCGCGCTGTGCAGTTCACGCGTGAGCTTGCCGACCTCCTGATAAAGGCCACGATCGCGGGTCTGGTTGAGCTGATGGATCAGCTGCACCGCCTCGCCGAAACGGCCCCGTTCCAGGCTCTCGACCAATTCCTGGGCATGCTTCTTCAGGGTCGATTCGAACTCCCCCAAAGACGACTGTTTTGATTCCATGGCGCCCCCCCTGAGGTGTCTCAGCCGTTGACGCGTTCGAAGATCTTCTCGATCTTTTCTTTGAGCACCTGGGCGGTGAACGGCTTGACCACGTAACCATTTACGCCGGCCTGCGCCGCTTCGATGATCTGGTCGCGCTTGGCTTCAGCGGTCACCATCAGCACCGGCATGGTTTTCAGGCGGTCATGGGCCCGGACTTTGCGCAGCAGGTCGATGCCGGACATACCTGGCATGTTCCAGTCCGTCACCAGAAAGTCGTAATGGCCGCTTTCGAGCATCGGCAGCGCGGTGGTGCCGTCATCGGCTTCATCGGTGTTGGTGAAGCCCAGATCACGCAACAGGTTCTTGATGATCCGCCGCATCGTCGAGAAGTCGTCAACGATGAGGATTTTCATGTCTTTGTTCAAGTAGACCTCCAAGCAGTCTCAAACGCGCTCGGCCCCGAGCACGCGTATTCATCTAATTCGGTACAACGTGGAAACGACTGCAACGATACCTGGGCTCAACGCGCCCGCCATTCCCCCAGGCGGCTGCGCAGGCGCGCGGCGCATTGGCTGTGCAACTGGCTGACACGCGACTCGCTGACCCCCAGTACCTCGCCGATTTCCTTAAGGTTCAGCTCTTCGTCGTAGTACAGCGCCAACACCAGCCGCTCACGCTCCGGCAGGTTGGCGATCGCATCGGTCAAGGCAGCCTGGAAGCGCTCGTCTTCAAGGTCGCGCGACGGCTCGATCTGGCCACTGGCGCCGTCCTCGTGCAGCCCTTCATGCTCGCCGTCCTGCAACAGGTCGTCGAAGCTGAACAGTCGGCTTCCCAAGGTATCGTTCAAAATCCCGTAGTAATCATCGAGACTCAATTGGAGTTCGGCAGCAACTTCATGATCTTTAGCGTCACGGCCAGTTCTTGCTTCCACGGCACGCATCGCATCACTGACCATGCGCGTATTGCGGTGCACCGAACGGGGTGCCCAATCGCCCTTGCGGACCTCATCGAGCATCGCCCCGCGGATGCGAATACCCGCGTAGGTTTCGAAGCTCGCCCCCTTGCTGGCGTCGTACTTGTTCGCCACTTCCAGCAGCCCGATCATGCCGGCCTGGATCAGGTCCTCGACCTGGACGCTGGCAGGCAGCCTTGCCAGCAAGTGGTAGGCAATGCGCTTGACCAGTGGCGCGTAGCGCTCGACCAGTTCGAACTGGGCATCCTTGGACGCCTTGCTGTACATCTTGAAGCCGCTGGCATTCATAACACGGGCCCTGCACTGGTGGGCTGCACCAAACGCTCGACGAAGAACTCAAGGTGCCCGCGCGGGTTGGCTGGCAGCGGCCAGCTGTCGACCTTCTGCGCAATGGCTTTGAATGCCAGGGCGCACTTGGAGCGAGGGAAGGCCTCGTAAACCGCGCGTTGCTTCTGCACCGCCTTGCGCACGCTTTCGTCGTAAGGCACGGCACCCACGTATTGTAGGGCTACGTCAAGGAAGCGGTCGGTGACCTTGGTCAACTTGGCGAACAGGTTGCGCCCTTCCTGCGGGCTCTGCGCCATGTTGGCCAAAACCCGGAAGCGGTTCATGCCGTAGTCGCGATTGAGCAGCTTGATCAGTGCATAGGCGTCGGTGATCGAGGTCGGCTCGTCGCACACCACCAGCAGCACTTCCTGGGCGGCGCGGACGAAGCTGACTACCGAGTCACCAATCCCTGCAGCAGTGTCGATCACCAGCACATCGAGGTTGTCGCCAACCTCGCTGAAGGCCTGAATCAGCCCGGCATGCTGAGCCGGCGCCAGATGCACCATGCTCTGGGTGCCGGAGGCAGCCGGCACGATGCGCACACCGCCAGGCCCCTGCAAAATCACATCACGCAGCTCGCAGCGCCCTTCGATGACATCGGCCAGGGTGCGTTTCGGGGTGAGGCCCAGCAGCACGTCGACGTTGGCAAGGCCTAGGTCGGCGTCCAGCAGCATCACCCGGCGGCCGAGCTCGGCCAGCGCCAGAGACAGGTTCACTGAAACGTTAGTTTTGCCGACGCCACCTTTACCACCGGTGACGGCGATCACCTGTACGGGATGCATGCTACCCATGTTTATTGTTTACCTTGTTTCGCTTGGTCCCAAGCCACACGCGGGGCAGCACTTGAGCCCCCGAAATGTAGGTACTTTGCATACGTTTCATCCTCAACCCGCGCGCCGCGGATTGTGGTAGAGATCAGCGAACATGTCGGCCATAGCCTCCTCGCTGGGCTCGTCCTGCAACTGCACATTGACCGCGCGGGTCACCAACTGGTGGGGGCGCGGCAAGTGCAGATCGTCAGGAATACGCGGGCCGTCGGTTAAGTAGGCCACGGGCAGTTCATGACTGATGGCCAGGCTCAGCACGTCGCCGAGGCTCGCCGTTTCATCGAGTTTGGTCAGGATGCAGCCGGCCAGGCCGCAGCGTTTGTAGCTGTGGTAGGCAGCGGTGAGCACCTGCTTTTGACTGGTGGTGGCCAGTACCAGGTAGTTCCTGGCAGCAATGCCACGCCCAGCCAGGGTTTCCAACTGCATGCGCAGAGCGGGGTCGCTGGCCTGCAGGCCGGCGGTATCGATCAGCACCACACGCTTGCGCAACAGCGGCTCCAGCGCTGCGGCCAGTGACTGCCCCGGGTCGACGTAGGTGACCGGCACATTGAGGATGCGGCCCAACGTTTTAAGTTGTTCCTGAGCCCCGATGCGGAAACTGTCCATGCTCACCAGCGCCAGGCTCTGCGGGCCGTACTTGAGCACATAGCGCGCCGCCAGCTTGGCCAAGGTAGTGGTTTTACCCATGCCGGCCGGGCCGACCATGGCGATGACGCCACCCTCCTCGATCGGTTCGACCTGCGGCACGGCAATCATCCGCGCCAGGTGCGCCAGCAGCATGCGCCAGGCCTGGCGGGGCTCTTCGATCCCATTGGTCAGCTCGAGCAGCTCGCGGGCGATGGGGCCAGACAGGCCGATGCGTTGCAGGCGGCGCCAGAGGTTGGCCTGGGCCGGCTTGCTGCCCTGCAGCTGGTTCCAGGCCAGCGAACCGAGTTGCACTTCCAGCAGCTCGCGCAGCCCAGACAGCTCCGAACGCATGGCATCGAAAAGGCGCGGGTCGACTGCCGGCTGCGTTGCAGCCGGGGCTGGCGGCGGCACGTCGACGTGCGGCTCGATCAAAGGCTCGGCAGCGGTCAAGGACTGGCCGGCGAACAATTGGCGATTACCTTCGCTGGCCTCAGCGCGGTTATCCAGCTCTGCCTGGGCAGTGGCTATACGCGACTGAGTCTTGCGCAGCTCCTCTTCGAGCTCCGCATTGGGCACGCGCGGGGCCAGCGCGGACAACTTGTAGTCCAGCGCGGCGGTCAGCTCGACACCACCGGCGATGCGGCGGTTGCCAATGATGGCGGCATCGGAGCCCAGCTCATCACGAACCAGCTTCATGGCCTGACGCATATCGGCGGCGAAAAAACGCTTGACTTGCATAACCCACTACCTCAGCCGTTGGGGCCCACTGTGGCAACGATGGTAACTTGCTTGTTGTCCGGTATTTCCTGATACGCCAGAACATGCAAATTCGGTACAGCCAGGCGACCGAAACGCGACAGCATTGCCCGGATCGGGCCAGCGACCAGAAGGATGGCCGGTTGGCCTTGCATCTCCTGGCGCTGGCAGGCTTCGATCAGCGAGCGCTGCAGCTTTTCGGCCATGCTTGGCTCAAGAAGTACACCGTCTTCCTGACCTTGCCCGGCCCTTTGCAAACTATTGAGCAAGATCTGTTCCAACCTTGGCTCAAGCGTGATGACAGGCAGCTCGGACTCAACGCCAACAATGCTTTGCACGATGGCGCGACACAATCCGACGCGCACTGCCGCAACTAGCGCGGCGGTATCTTGACTCTTGTTCGCGTTGTTGGCGATGGCCTCGGCAATGCTGCGTATGTCACGTACCGGCACCTGCTCGGATAACAGCGCCTGCAGGACCTTGAGCAGCCCCGACAAGGAAATGACACCGGGCACCAGTTCCTCTGCAAGTTTAGGCGATGCTTTGGACAATACCTGCAACAGTTGCTGGACCTCTTCGTGGCCGATCAACTCATGGCAGTGCTTCTGCAGAATCTGGTTGAGGTGGGTTGCCACCACGGTACTGGCGTCGACCACGGTATAGCCCAGTGATTGCGCCTGGGCACGCTGGCCGATATCGATCCACACGGCCTCCAGGCCAAATGCCGGGTCCCGCGCGGCGATGCCATTGAGGCTACCGAACACCTGGCCTGGGTTAATGGCGAGCTCGCGGTCTGGGTAGATTTCGGCTTCGGCCAGAATCACGCCCATAAGCGTCAAACGGTAGGCGCTGGGCTGCAGGTCGAGGTTGTCGCGAATATGCACGGTAGGCATCAGAAACCCCAGGTCCTGGGAAAGCTTCTTGCGCACCCCCTTGATCCGCGCCAGCAACTGCCCACCTTGGTTGCGGTCTACCAGCGGAATCAGGCGATAGCCCACTTCCAGGCCGATCATATCGATCGGTGTAACGTCGTCCCAGCCCAATTCCTTGGTGTCCAGCGCGCGCTGCGGTGAGGGCAGCAGGTCCTGTTGCCGCTGGGCCTCTTTCTGCGCCTCAAGCTTGGCCTTCTGCTGCTTCTTCCAAACCAGGTATGCCCCACCGCCGGCCAGCAGGCCGAGGCTGAGGAAGGCGATATGCGGCATGCCGGGCACCAGGCCCATGATGATCATCAGCGCGGCGGACACCCCCAACGCCTTGGGCGAATCGAACATCTGCCGATTGATCAGCTTACCCATGTCTTCGGAGCCCGAGGCACGGGTGACCATGATCGCAGCGGCAGTGGACAACAGCAGTGATGGCAATTGCGCCACCAAACCGTCACCGATGGTCAGCAAGGCGTAGACCTTGCCAGCATCGCTGAACGACATGTTGTGTTGCAGCATGCCGATCAGCATGCCGCCTAGCAGGTTGATGAAGAGGATCAGCAAGCCGGCAATCGCGTCGCCGCGCACGAATTTGCTGGCACCGTCCATCGAACCGTAGAACTCGGCTTCCTGAGCCACCTCGGAGCGTCGTGCCTTGGCTTGGGCCTGGTCGATCAAGCCGGCGTTGAGGTCGGCATCGATGGCCATCTGCTTGCCGGGCATGGCGTCCAGGGTGAAGCGCGCGCTCACTTCGGAAATACGGCCGGCACCCTTGGTCACCACTACGAAGTTGATGATCATGAGGATGGCGAACACCACGGCACCGACCACATAGTTGCCGCCGATGACCACCTCACCGAATGCCTGGATGACTTTACCCGCGGCGCCATGGCCCTCCTGGCCATGGAGCATCACCACCCGGGTGGATGCCACGTTCAACGCCAGGCGCAATAGCGTCGCGACCAGCAGAATGGTGGGGAAGGCGGCAAAATCCAGCGGGCGCAGTGCGTACACGCAGACCAGCAACACCACGATCGACAGCGCGATGTTGAAGGTGAAGAACACGTCGAGCAGGAACGGCGGTATCGGCAACATCATCATTGCCAACATCACCAGCAGCAGCAACGGCACACCCAGGTTGCCCCGGCCGAGCCCGGCCAGGTTGTTGCGGGCATTGCTGATTAACTGAGTGCGATCCACCGCGAGTCCTCTTGATGCAAAACTTTGACGCCCAGGGAGCGCTTGGGCGTGGCTTTGCAAGAAGCTTTCCAACTTTGGTGGCCTTCAGGGATTTGAAGCCTCAGGGGCAGAGCGTGGCCCCTGCCGTAACCGAACTTATGTCAGCTGTCACGCCGCAAATCCTGAGGAATCGGCAGGTCTTCTTTGAGCGGCTCCGGCCGCTTGCCCTTGCCTGCCCGGTACTGTCGGATCTGGAACACATAGGCGAGCACTTGCGCCACCGCCAGGTACAGCCCTGCCGGAATCTCGCCCTCTACCTCGGTGGAGTAGTAGATGGCCCGCGCAAGGGCCGGCGATTCGAGAATCTGGATCTTGTGCTCAGCGCCGATTTCACGAATTTTCAAGGCGATGAAGTCAGTACCCTTGGCCACCAGCAACGGCGCCACCCCACCCTTCTGCGGGTCATACTGCAAGGCCACGGCGTAATGGGTGGGGTTGGTGATGATCACGTCGGCCTCGGGCACGGCAGCCATCATGCGGCGCTGCGACACTTCACGCTGCAATTGACGGATGCGCTGCTTGACCTCCGGCTTGCCCTCGCTGTCCTTGTATTCGTCCTTGACCTCTTGTTTGGTCATCTTCAGCTTCTTCTGCGTTTGCCACAGCTGGTACGGCACGTCTGCCGCGGCAATCAGCAGCAAGCCGGCGGCCATCCACAAGGCGCTCCAGCCCACCACCTGGACGCTATGGATGATCGCCTGCTCCAGAGGCTCGTTAGCGATGGCCAGCAGTGCCTGACGGTCGTTGCTCAAAACCACCAGTGCCACCGCCAGAATGACCAAAAACTTGGCCATGGCCTTGAGCAGTTCGGTGAGTGAGTTCAGCGAAAACATCCGCTTGATCCCTGACAATGGGTTCATGCGGCTGAATTTAGGCTGTAAAAGACTGCCCGAGAAAATGAACCCGCCCAGGGCGATGGGCGACACGAAGGCAATCACGAACAGCAACATCAGAATCGGCTGCACTGCCCAGATCGCCATCTTTCCCGAAGCCAGCAGGAACATGCCCATCGAGCGCTCGTCGGTCAGCACCTCGCGGCTCAGGGAGAAGTTCATCTGCATCAACGTCATCAACGTCTGCGCCAGGTTGCCACCGAAGGCCAGCAGCGCACCGGCACCGGCAAGTGTCGAGGCGACGGTATTGAGCTCCTTGGAACGGGCGATCTCACCTTTTTCGCGCGCGTCGCGCTTACGTTTGTCGGTGGGGTCTTCCGTCTTGTCCTGACCGCTCTCGCTTTCAGCCATGCTCAGGGCGCCCTCGCCATCTCACGCAGCCATTGCAACGCTTCACTGGCCAAGGCCTGATAGTGCGAAAGCACATCGGCCAAACCGATCCAGAAGATACCCATGCCCAACACCAGGGTCAGCGGAAAACCGATGGAAAATATGTTCAGCTGAGGTGCCGCACGGGTCATTACGCCGAAAGCGATGTTCACCACCAAGAGCGCGGTGATCGCCGGCAGGATCAACAGCAAGCCGGCCCCGAACACCCACCCCAGGCGGCCTGCCATTTCCCAGAAATGACTGACCACCAGCGCCTGACCGACCGGCAAGGTCGTGAAGCTCTCGGTCAACACCTCGAACACCACCAGGTGCCCATTCATCAGCAGGAACAACACACTGACCAGCATGGTCATGAACTGGCTCACCACTGCCACGTTCACGCCGTTGGCCGGGTCGACCATCGAGGCGAAGGCCATGCCCATCTGCACGGCGATGATCTGCCCGGCGATCACGAATGCCTGGAACAGCAGCTGCAAGGAAAAGCCGAACAGTGCCCCGACGATGATCTGCTCACCGCAAAGCAGCAGGCCGCGCAAGCTCAATGGGTCGAACGTGGGCAGCGGCGGCAGTGCCGGTACGATCACCACGGTAATGGCCACGGCCACATACAGGCGGATGCGTGCCGGCAGCATGCGCGTGCCGAAGATCGGCATGGTCATCAGCACAGCGGTCACCCGGAACAGCGGCAGCAGAAAGGTGGCGACCCAGGTGCCAATCTGCGCATCGGTCAGTTCCAGCATGGCTGCCTCAACCGATCAACTGCGGGATGCTGGTGTACAGGCCGGTGATGTACTCCATGAACTTCTGCACCAGCCACGGGCCTGCAACGATCAGCGTCACTAGCATCACCAGCAGGCGCGGCAGAAAGCTCAAGGTCTGTTCGTTGATCTGCGTGGCAGCCTGGAACATCGCCACGATCAAGCCGATCAGCAAGCTCGGCACCACCAGCACGGCGACCATCAAAGTGGTCAGCCATAGCGCATCACGAAACAGGTCGACAGCTACTTCAGGTGTCATGCGGGGCTCCCCTTGGCGGCGTCAAATGCCACCGAAACTGCCGGCCAATGTGCCCATGATCAGCGCCCAGCCATCGACCAGGACGAACAGCATGATCTTGAACGGCAGCGAGATGATCAATGGCGACAACATCATCATACCCATGGCCATCAGCACACTGGCCACCACCATGTCGATGATCAGGAATGGGATGAAGATCATGAAGCCGATCTGGAACGCGGTTTTCAGCTCCGACGTGACGAATGCCGGCACCAGTATCGTCAGCGGCACTTGATCGGGGCCGGCGATATCGGTGCGCTTGGACAGGCGCATGAACAGGTCCAAATCACTCTGCCGGGTCTGAGCCAGCATGAAGTCTTTCAGTGGCCCCTGGCCCTTCTCGATTGCCTGCTGAGCAGTCATCTGCTCGTTCAGGTAGGGCTGCAGAGCATCCTGGTTCACCCGGTCGAACACGGGCGCCATGATGAACAGCGTGAGAAACAGCGCCATGCCGGTCAGCACCTGGTTAGAAGGTGTCTGCTGCAAGCCCAGGGCCTGACGCAGAATCGAGAAGACGATGATGATACGGGTGAAGCTGGTCATCAGAATGACGAACGCCGGGATGAAACTCAGCGCCGTCATGATCAGCAGAATCTGCAGGCTGACCGAATACTCCTGCTGCCCGTCTGCGGTGTTTGACAGGGTTATGGCCGGGATCGACAACGGGTCGGCGGCCAAGGCCAGTGGGGCTGCCAACAGCAGCGCAATGGGCAACAAAGTGCCGAACGATGTTTTCAACAGCAGGCGCAAGGCGCGGGTCATCACTGCTTGTCCTTCTGATCCTTGCCCATCAGCTCCATCAGGCGCTGGGCGAACTCCGGTGTCGCCTGACGGGCGCTGGCGGGTACGTCGACCGGTTCGGCCAACACGTGCAAGGCCTCGATACTGCCTGGGCTATGGCCGATGAGAATCTGCTCCTTGCCGACCTGCACCAGCAACAGCCGATCACGCGGGCCGATGGCACGACTGCCGATCACCTCGATCACCTGCCCACCCTTAGGCGCTGCGCCCTGCATGCGGCGCAGCAGCCAGGCCAGGAAGAAGATCAACCCCACTACCAGCAACAGCCCGAATACCATTTGCGCCAGTTGCCCACCCAAACTGCCGGGCGCAGCGGCTGGCGTTGCCACCGGGCTGGCAGAAGGCGTTGCCGCGGCGATGGCCACTTCGCTGGCCAGCAGCGCGGCTGATGCCATCACGGCCCGCATCGTGCTCTTCACTCAGCGCAGCTTCTTGATACGTTCGCTGGGGCTGATCACATCGGTCAGGCGGATGCCGAACTTCTCGTTGACCACCACCACTTCGCCATGGGCGATCAGTGTGCCGTTGACCAATACATCGAGCGGTTCACCTGCCAGGCGGTCGAGCTCGATCACCGAGCCCTGGTTGAGCTGCAGCAGGTTGCGGATATTGATTTCGGTGCTGCCCACTTCCATGGAAATGTTCACTGGAATGTCCAGGATCACATCCAGGTTCGGCCCTTCGAGGCTGACGTTTTCGTTGGGCCGCGGCGAGCTGGCGAATTCTTCCATGGGCAAGCGGCCGGCACCCGGTTTGCCGCTGTCGGCAGCGAGCAGCGCATCGATGTCGGCCTGCCCGGCATCACCGGTTTCTTCCAGGGCTGCGGCCCACTCGTCGGCCAAGGCCTGGTCTTGCTGGGAAGTGATCTCGTTTTCGTTAGCCATGATGTCCTCGACAGGCATTCAATTCGGAAAGAGCGACCGGCACGCCGTTAGCGGCGTTCGATCGGGTCGATGATCTGCAGGGCCAGGTTGCCTTTATGCGAACCCAGGCGCGCCTTGAACGACGGCACACCGTTGGCGCGCAACACCAGGTGCTCGGGCAGCTCCACCGGGATCACGTCACCGGCTTGCATGTGCAGGATGTCGCGCAGCTTCAGCTGACGGCGCGCAACCGTGGCGGTCAGCGGCACGGAGACGTCCAACACGTCCTCACGCAATGCTTTGACCCAGCGCTCGTCCTGGTCGTCGAGGTCGGACTGGAAGCCTGCATCGAGCATTTCCCGCACGGGCTCGATCATCGAATACGGCATGGTCACGTGCAGGTCGCCGCCGCCGCCGTCCAGTTCGATATGGAAGGTCGAGACCACCACCGCCTCGCTTGGGCCAACGATATTGGCCATGGCCGGGTTGACCTCGGAGTTCATGTACTCGAAATTGACCGGCATGATCGCCTGCCAGGCTTCCTTGAGGTCGACGAAGCACTGGTCCAGTACCATGCGCACCACCCGCAGTTCAGTGGGGGTGAATTCACGGCCTTCGATCTTGGCATGCCTGCCGTCACCGCCGAAGAAATTGTCCACCAGCTTGAACACCAGCTTGGCGTCGAGAATGAACAGCGCGGTGCCGCGCAGCGGCTTGATCTTGACCAGGTTCAGGCTGGTCGGCACGTACAGCGAGTGCACGTACTCGCCGAACTTCATCACCTGCACCCCGCCGACCGCCACATCCGCTGAGCGGCGCAGCAGGTTGAACATACTGATGCGGGTATAGCGGGCGAAGCGCTCGTTGATCATCTCAAGGGTCGGCATGCGACCACGCACGATCCGATCCTGGCTGGTCAGGTCATAGCTCTTGATGCTGCCAGGCTCGGAAACGCTCTCGGTCTGTACCAGCCCATCGTCGACGCCGTGCAACAGGGCGTCGATCTCATCCTGGGACAGCAGGTCCTGTACGGCCATTGCGGACTCCTACTGCAATACGAAATTGGTGAACAGCAACTGGTCGATCACCGGCTTGCCGACTTCTTTCTGCGCCACTTCCTGGACCACTGCGGTGGCTTTCTGACGCAGCATCTCCTGGCCCACCGAACTGGCGGACAACGTGTCGAAACCTTGACCGGAGAACATCATCACCAGGTTGTTGCGGATCACCGGCATATGCACGCTGAGCGCATCCAGATCGGCCTGATTACGGCCTTGCAGGGTGATGCTCAGCTGCATGTAGCGCTGACGGCCGTTCTGATTGAAGTTGACCACGAAGGCCGGAGCCAAGGGCACGTAGATCGCGGGAGCCTTGACGTTGGAAGCAGCCGCTTCGGCGGCCGGGGCCGGTTCACTTTTGTGCATGATGAACCAGGTGGCCCCCACCGACAGGCCGACCGCCAGCAGCAGCGCCAGTACCAGCAGCAGGATCAACTTGAGTTTGCCTTTTGCGGCGGGGTCTTTCACTGCTTCGCTCTTCGCCATGCCAATAATCCGTCGTCCATCGGGGTTTCAAAGGAGGATGACGTGGCTTGAGCAAGTGTTATGCCAGATCTATAACCAAGTGCTTTACGGTGATGGCGATTTCACCGATAAACCCGCTGACACTGAGCCAGCACATGCTTTAGGTGATGGCTAACCTGTGCGGGGGTTTACCCAAGAGGAAGCCTGAGCCGGCAATAGTCTGCTTAGGCGTAGTAGTCCACAGCGCTGTCACCAATGACCACCTGTTGCTCGACCGGCCGGCCCGTTTCACCAAGCTCGCCCTGCTCGCCCCCACCAACTTGGGCACGGCGTGCGGCCACCCCCGAAAGTTGCGAGGCATCTTGCTGCGCCTGCTGCTGTTGCTGGCGCGACTGATCGGCCACATTGACGTCTGGCTGCGCCAACCCCTGCTGGGCGAACAGCTCGCGCAAACGGTGCACCTGGCTATCCAAAGCATCTCGCACACCGGCATGGCCGCTGACGAAGGTGATCTGGGTGGATTGGTCAGTCGCAACGTTCACGCGGATATCCAGCCGACCCAACTCGGCGGGCTCCAGCTGGATGTCCGCCGACTTGAGGTTTTGGCTCGACAAGTACATTACCCGGTTGACCAAACCTTCAGCCCAGGCGCTCTGGTTCATTTGCAGTGGCTGATGCAACGGATTGGCACTTGCCGGCAGCGCATTGGCAGCCTTGGCTGTCACGGCCTGGGTCAGATTGGCGAGGCGGTTGGCGAAGTCATCGACCCGAGTATCGCTACTGGCGGTTTTGGTGTCTTTGAGCCCATCCTCGAGCAGGGCGCCAAAAGCCTTGTCGCCAGTTTCGGATTTACCGGCTTGCTCTTCGATGTTGTCGACCAAGGTCGCCAATGGATTGACGCCGGCCTGAGTCTCCTGACCCTGTGCTCTGGCTCCATCGCTAGCATGCGCCGATGAGGTGCCTTTGGCCTGTGCATTTTGTTCAAGGGCAAGGCGCAGCCCTGGCAGATTAGCCAGCGGGTCGGCATCCGGGTCAAAGGCCTCTGTTTCGGCTTGCTCCGGCAACGGCTCGGCGATGTCAGCCGCTGGCGCTTGGTTGGCGGCCTGCAACATGGGCGCTACGGTTTCGGCTTGAGCCTGCAGCAATTGTGCGCCAGGTTGGGCATCGGTTACCTGGCCCGCGACCAGATTGGCATCGAGCGACCCTGAGTCATTGGCGGGCGCAGGATCAGCAGCGGCTTGGGCCGCATCGTCAGCCGGCAACTTATTGCCGTCATCGGCAATTGCTGGCTTGTCGGCAGCCTGCGGCTTGCCATCTTTTGCGAAGTCGGGCTTGTCCTTGGGGCCGGCCTGCACAGCCTTGTCTTTACGCAAAGACACAGGCTCGTGGCTTTGCCGGGCCATGACCTGATCGAACCCGCCACCTGGCTCACCCACCGGCTGCAGGGCTTTGTCTGCCCGAGGGGCACCAGCACCTGTAGGCTTGCTTGGGGTGTTGGTTTGCAGCAAAGGGTTGGGTGCGACAGGCATGAAACGGTCTCCGCGCCAGAAACTGGACTATTGTCTGGCTACAGATAGGCAAAAGTCGCGCCAACTACAGTTGGCTGGCTGAAACCCGTTCACGCTCCGCGCGATAGAAGTGTTGCACTTCGAGGTATTCGAGATCGATCCGATTGATCAGGTCTTCGATACCATACAAAGGGCGCACCTTAACCCGCTCCTCCAGTTGTTGGCACAAGTCGGCCAGGCCCACCGCGCCCATGTTGCTACTGCTGCCTTTGAAGCTATGCGCAGCCATGCCCAGCTCGTCGGCACTCTTGGCCTCGTGCAGCTGGCTGAGACGCCGCTCGGAGTCTTCCAGAAAGGTTTCCAGCAACTGCAAGTAGCCATCTTCCATGACCTCTTGCAAATCGCTGAGTACTTTGTGGTCAATATGCATGTCAGTCACTTGTTCACTCCCTGATCAAGCCAGATTATGCCTGAGCCGTGCGGCGGCTCTCCAGCCGCTTCACCACTCGAAATGGACGCAGGCACAGCGGCCACCGTCGCTCCATTTAGCGTTCCTGCCCAGGCGCTGCACCAGTTTCAGCCCGCGTCCGCTCAGTTGCTGATCCGCTTCTGGGCGCGACAATTCACCGCACACATCAAACCCTGCACCACTGTCCCGCACCTCGATGGTCAGACGCCCACCTGCGCCTAGCGGTTCAACTTTAAGTTCGATGCGCACAAACCCGTGCGTCAGCTCGGCCAAGCGCCGGGCACGCTCTTGATAGTAGTCGGCGAAGCCTTGCACATCACGTTTCAACCGCGAGTCGAGCTCTAGCACACCGTGCTCCAGGGCATTGGAGTACAGCTCACTGAGCACGCTGTGCAAGGCACCGGTGCTGGGCCGTAGACCGTGAATCTCCTGCAACAACTGCACCAGGTAGGGTACCGGGTTGAACCGTTTGAGGCTCTCGCCGCGCAGTTCGAAGCCGAGCGACCAGTCCAGCGGACTGGAACGGCCACTGTCGGAGTACAAGGTCGGCGCTGGCACTCGGTCTTGCGCCGTGAACATGGCAATGTCGCACAGGCTGATGTCATCCCGGGGGCGCCCGCCGAACTGCTCCAGCGCCTGCATCACCTCGTTGAACAGCTGGGCCGGAACGCGGTTGGCGGCCAGCACATCACGCAGGCGCTCGACGCCGAAAAGCCGGTCGTGCTCATCGGCGGTATCGACCACACCGTCGGAGAGCAGCAATAGCCGCTCCCCTGCAGCAAGCGGTAGCACTTCGGTGCTATCGTCAAAGCGCTCAGGCGGCAAAATGCCCAGCGGCAAGTGCCGCGAGGCCATCGCCCCAAGCAACGCGCCATCGGCCGACAGCCGGTAACCATCGGGCATGCCGCCATTCCATACCTCGACCGCGCCGCGCTGCACGCTCATCCTGAGCAACAGCGCACAGCAGAACATGTCGACCGGCAAAATGCGCTTGAGCTTGGCATTCATCTCCCGCAGCATCTGCGCCAGGCCGTAGCCCTTGGCGGTCATGCCGTAGAACACTTCAGCCAGTGGCATTGCCCCGACAGCGGCGGGCAACCCATGGCCGGTGAAATCGCCGAGCAGCACGTGCATGTCACCGGCTGGGGTGAACGCGGCCAGCAGCAGGTCACCATTGAACAAAGCATAGGGCGACTGTAGGTAACGGATGTTCGGCGCGGTGATGCAGCCGGAGTGTGCGACCTTGTCGAAAACTGCCTTGGCCACCCGCTGCTCGTTGAGCAGGTGATGATGGTGGCGAGCGATCTGGTCGCGCTGCTCCAGAACTGTGGCCTGCAGGCGGCGCAGGCGGTCCATCGCGCGGATCTTGGCGCCCAGAATCACTGCGCTGTAGGGCTTGGCCATGAAGTCGTCACCGCCGGCCTCCAGGCATCGCACCAGGGCGTCCTCCTCGCTGAGGGAGGTCAGGAAGATGATCGGCACCAACGCTTCGCCCGCCAGTGCCTTGATCTGCCGCGCGGCCTCAAAACCGTCCATCACCGGCATGAGAGCATCGAGCAGCACCAGCTGCGGGCGCTGCTGGGCAAACAGCGCGACGGCTTGTTCACCATTTTCCGCGGTGAATACCTGGTGGCCCTGGCGACGGACAATCTGTGCCAGCAGCAGACGATCGACTGCTCCATCCTCTGCCACCAGCACGGTCAACGCCTGTTCGGCCGGCATCTGGGCACTCAACTGATATCGAACAATTTTTCGAAATTGGAGATGGCCAGGATCTTGCGAACATCGGAACTGGCATGCACCACACGCACGTCCGAATCGTCACCGCCGGCGTGGTCGCGCAGCAACAGCAGCATGCCCAGCGCAGAGCTGTCCAAGTAGGTAGCATCCTTGAGGTCTACCACCACAGAGTCGGGCTTTTGCGGTTGACGTTCGTAGGCATCACGAAATTCTTGATGCTTGCCGAAGTCGAAACGGCCCTTGACCTTGATCGTGAGTTTTTTGCCGTCCTGCGAAAAATCAGTCTCGACTGCCATGCTAGCGATTCCTTCGATGATGGCGAATGCAACTCTTCAAGGTTTAGCAGGCCAACGCAGGGGTAGCAAGCTAGCCTGCAGCGGCTTGTTCGCGGGTCCACCCGCCTCACTCGGATGTGAGCTCAAACCTGTGGTAGAGGTTTAAGCCGCGAGGAGGACGGCACTTCGCTAATAGCGCGACGCGCGGCCCAGGCTACAAATGACCTTGCCTGGGCAACCGCTGCGACAACTCATCCAGCAACCGCTGCTCGCGCTTGTCTTCGGCGCGGCGAGCCTCGTCCATGTAGCGCTGCACCAGCTTGCGCAGGCCCTCGACCCGAGCGTAGGCCTGCTGCCAGGTGCCTCGGGCGTTTTTGAGGTTGTTTTCGTGCCAGATCAGGCTCTGGCGCTGCTGGGTCATGGCAGTTTCCAGCTGGGCCAGAAAGCGCTGGTAGTTGAGCAGCCAGCTACCGTTCACACCCTGCCCGCCGCGGTCGATCCACTGCGCTTGATAGCCTTCGCGGAACGACTCCAGCTCAGCCAGTTTGGCCTGGGCCTGTACCACCTGCTGCTGGAAGTGCCCCACGCGCTGAGCAGCTTTGCGTTCGGCCTCTTCGGCCATGTCGACCACAGGGGCCAGGCGGGCAGCGCGTCCGGGCAGGCTCATGGCTCATCAGCCCTTGGCCGGAGGCGTGAAGATCGCCGCCAGCTCGCTGCGGCTTTGCTGCATGCCGACATTTTCATCCAGCCCCTGGCGCAGGAAGTCGACCAGCCGAGGCTGCAAAGCAATTGCCAGGTCGGTTTCCGGATCGCCACCGGCGACGTAGGCACCCACGCTGATCAGGTCGCGGCTTTGCGATAGCCGTGACCACAGCTGCTTGAACTTCTGCGCCTGGCGCAGGTGGTCGGCATCCACCACCTGGGGCATGACCCGGCTGATCGAGGCTTCGATGTCGATTGCCGGATAATGGCCTTCCTCGGCCAGCCGCCGGGACAACACAAAGTGACCGTCGAGCACACCCCGAGCCGAGTCGGCAATAGGGTCCTGCTGGTCATCCCCTTCGGAAAGCACGGTGTAGAACGCGGTGATCGACCCGCCACCGGGCTCACCATTACCGGCGCGCTCCACCAGTTTGGGCAGTTTGGCGAACACCGATGGAGGGTAGCCACGGGTAGCCGGGGGCTCGCCGATAGCCAACGCGATTTCGCGCTGAGCTTGGGCGAAACGGGTCAATGAGTCCATCAGCAGCAAGACGTTCTTGCCTTTATCACGGAAATATTCGGCAATCCGGGTGCAGTACATGGCTGCACGCAGACGCATCAGCGGTGCGTCGTCAGCGGGCGAGGCGACTACCACCGACCGCTTGAGCCCTTCCTCGCCGAGGATGTGCTCGATGAACTCTTTGACTTCCCGGCCCCTCTCGCCGATCAGCCCGACCACGATGATGTCCGCCTCGGTGAAGCGAGTCATCATGCCCAGCAACACTGATTTGCCCACACCGGTACCGGCGAACAGGCCCAGGCGCTGGCCACGGCCGACGGTCAGCAGGCCATTGATACTGCGAATGCCCACATCCAGCGGCTGACTGATTGGGTCACGATTAAGCGGGTTGATGATCGGCCCATCCATCGGCACCCAGTCTTCTGCGCGCATGCCACCCTTGCCATCGAGGGCGCGCCCGGCGCCGTCGAGCACGCGGCCAAGCATGCTCATGCCCATGGGCAAACGACCACTGTCGTCCAGTGGTACCACCCGCGCCCCTGGCGCGATGCCGGCAATGCTGCCCACCGGCATGAGGAATACCTTGTTGCCAGCAAAGCCCATCACCTCGGCCTCGACCTGCACCGGGTGGTAGCTGTCGTCGTTGATGACCAGGCAGCGCCCACCTACCGCCGCACGCAGGCCTTCGGCTTCAAGGGTCAGGCCGACCATGCGCAGCAGGCGGCCTTCGACCACCGGCTGCACCGGCAGCGTGATCGCGTCGGCGTAGCCGCCCAGGCGCTTGGCGAAGCTGGTGCGGTCAAGGCGCATCGTTGCTGTCCAACTCAACCGAAAGGTCCGCAGCCGCCGGGTGCAGCGCCTGATCGTGCAACTGATCGAACAGCTGCGCTACAGCTTTGTCGATACGTGTTTCCATGGTCGCATCGATGCGGCTGTGCAGCGTTTCGATCCGGCAACCGCCGGGCAACAAGGCTTCGTCCTCAAGCAGCTTCCAGCGCTCCTCATGACGCTCGCGCAGGGCCAGCGCTTGCTCGAAATCCTGTGGGTTGAGGTGAATGCGAATATTGTCGGCGCCCATCGGCAGCAGCTTCAGCGCTTCACGCAGCACACGGGTGATTTGGCTTGAGTCGCTGCGCAGTTCGCGGCCGATGACCTGGCGCGCCATGTGCGCGACCAGGTGTACCAGGCTGCGTTCGATCTGCGTGTCCTGTTCGGCGATCGGCTCCATCAGGTGCTGCATCAACTGCTCCAGGCTCGCCAGCTTGGCGCTGAGCGCTTCTTCGGCTTCCTGGCGCACTTTCAGTTGGGTGCTGTGAAAGCCCTCGCGCTCCCCGGTGGCGAAGCCCTCGTTGTAGGCTTCCTGGCGGATTGCTTCGAGCTCTTCCAGGGTCAGAGGCTGAACTTCCTCCAGCGGCACTTCCTCGACTTCTTCCTCGAGCACTTGCGGCTCAGGTTCAGGCTCAGGCTGCGGGTCGAAGCTGGGCAGCGCCCAGACGTCCACGCCCTCTAGGTCGCGGGCGCGGATCAGATCGCTAGGGTGGGATTCTTTGCTGGGCATGCTGTGTTGTTCTCAAAACCCTGTTCAGCCGAGGCCAACGCTTGTCAGCGCGGATGTATCAGCCAATGCGTCGGCAGCGACAATCGCGATATCCCGCACCGAGGCTTGGCGGGTGAACCCGCTCCCACAACGGGCAGCCAGTGGGGAGCAAGCGGTGGCCTTAAATCATTTCCTCGGCACCTTTGCCACCGAGCACGATCTCGCCGGCCTCGGCCATGCGACGGGCGATGGTGAGGATTTCCTTCTGCGCCGTCTCCACATCGCTGACCCGCACCGGGCCCTTGGCTTCGAGGTCGTCGCGCAGAAGCTCCGAGGCACGCTTGGACATGTTCTTGAAGATCTTGTCCTTTACCCGCTCGTCCGCGCCTTTGAGCGACACCACCAGCACGTCGGACGATACTTCACGCAGCAGCGCCTGGATACCACGGTCGTCTACGTCGGCCAGGTTGTTGAAGACGAACATCAAGTCTTCGATCTGCTCCGACAGGTCATTGTCGATCTCGCGGATCGAATCCATCAGCGCGCCTTCCACGGAGCTGTCGAGGAAGTTCATGATATCGGCGGCACGCTTGATACCACCCAAGGTGGTGCGCGCGGCATTGGAGTTGCCCGAGAACTGCTTCTCGAGGATCTGGTTCAGCTCCTTCAGGGCCGCAGGCTGCACGGTATTGAGCGAAGAGACACGCAGGATAATGTCCAGGCGCACTTTGTGGTCGAAGTTGCTCAGCACTTCACCGGCCTGGTCGGGGTCCAGGTATGCGACCACGATGGCCTGAATCTGCGGGTGCTCGTAGCGGATCACGTCGGCCACGGCCCGGGGCTCCATCCACTTGAGGCTGTCCAGGCCACTGGTATTGCCACCTAGCAGGATGCGATCGATCAGGCCGTTGGCCTTGTCCTCGCCAAGCGCCTGATTGAGCATCTTGCGGATATAGCCATCGGAGCCCACGCCCAGGCTGGTCTGGTCGCCGACGATTTCGACGAACTCGCTCATCACCTGCTCGACCTGCTCGCGGTGCACATTGCCCATTTGCGCCATGGCCACACCGACCCGTTGCACTTCTTTGGGGCCCATGTGCCGCAGCACTTGCGCAGCATCGGTTTCACCGAGCGACAGCAGCAGGATCGCGGCTTTGTCGACACGGCTCAGCTTGGCGGTAATGGCTCGATTGTCACTCATCGGCGTTGATCCACTCTTTCACGACCTGGGCCACGCGGCCTGGGTCTTCGGCCACCAGGCCTTTGATTGCGTTGAGCTGTGCTTCGTAGCCCTCGCTGGGGCTCGGCAACAGAATGCTTGACGGGCCACCGAGGCTGACACGGTCGTTGGCCAACTCGCCATCCAGACCGATCATCCCGCCCAGTTCCGTGTCGTTGTCCGCAGCAGCTTGCTTGCCGCCACCTGTGATGTTGTTGAGCACCGGACGCAGCACGCCGAACACCAGCACCAGGATGAACAGCACGCCGAGCACTTGCTTGACGATGTCCCAGAACCACGGCTGCTGATAGAACGCGATATCGGCGATCTCTTCACCACGGTCGGCGGCGAAGGGCACGTTCATTACCGTCACGCTGTCACCACGGCTGGCGTCGAAGCCTACCGCGTCCTGCACCAGGCGGGTGAAGCGCGCCAAGTCTTCGGCACCCCATGGGGCGCGGGTGGTTTGCCCATTGGCATCGACTTTGACCTGGTCATCGACCACCACTGCCACCGACAGCCGAGTCAGGCGACCCTGCTGTTGGCGCGTGTGGCTGATCGAGCGATCGAGTTCGAAGTTCTTGGTGGTCTGCTCGCGCTTGTCGGAAGGATACGGCGCCAGCATTGGCTGCCCGGTGGCCGGGTCCATGATCTGCTGACCGTTGGCATCGACCAGCGGCTGACCAGGCTGGATGGCTCCGGCCGCACCTGCCGCAGCGCCGGTGGTCTGCGGCGCGGAAGCAGGGCCTGGCGGCTGATTGCTCAGCGCACCTGGTACACCCTGCGGGCCCTGACTGCTGGCGCGCTGCTCGTTGACCGCCTGCTCGCTGCGCAGCGCCGGCTGGTCGGGGTTGAACTGCTCGGAGGTGGACTCGACCGCGCTGAAGTCCAGGTCGGCCGACACCTCGGCCTTGTAGCGGTCATTGCCCAGCACCGGTTGCAGGATGTTGTGCACACGCTGGGTCAGCATACCTTCCATGCGGCGGCTGTAATCGTATTGCTTGCCAGCCATGGTCAGGGCTGTGTCCTGCAACTGCTCGGATAACAGGTTGCCACGCTGGTCAACCACCGTGACTTGCGATTTGTCCAACTCAGGCACGCTGGTGGCGACCAGGTTGACGATGGCCATGACCTGGCCTGCTTCCAGCGAACGGCCAGGGTAGAGCTCTACCAGCACAGAAGCGCTGGGCTTGCGCTCGTCGCGCACGAACACCGAACTCTTTGGGATGGCCAGGTGCACGCGCGCGGCCTTCACATTGTTCAGGCTCGAAACGGTACGCGCCAACTCGCCTTCCAAGCTGCGGCGATAGCGGGTGGCCTCCATGAATTGGCTGGTGCCCAGGCCTTGTTCTTTGTCGAGCAACTCGAAGCCGACATTGCCATCGCTCGGCGCCACGCCTGCCGCTGCCAGCTTCAGGCGCGCACGGGAGAGGTCGTCGGCCTTGACCAGCAACGCACCGGAGTTGGGCTCGACACGGTAGGGAATATCTGCAGAGGCCAGGGTATCCATGACCTGTTTGGTATCCATGCCGGCCAGGCTGCCATACAGCGGCCGGTAGTCAGGCTGCTGCGACCAGAGCACCACGGCAAAGCCGATCGCCACGCTCGCCGCCAAGCCGACCAGCAGGCCGACCTGACGCAGCATGGGCATCTGCGAGATGTTTTCCAGAAACGCCATGTTCAACAGTGGCGGTTTGGAACCTGACGCGCCGCTCTTGGCAGGTGCGTTATCGACGACTGCATCAGCCATGACTTACTTCCGCCCTCAAACCGGCATCTGCATGATGTCTTGGTACGCCTGAACCAGCTTGTTGCGCACCTGGGTCAAGGCCTGCATGGACACGCTGGCCTTCTGCGAGGCGATCATCACGTCAGTGAGGTCCACACCGCTCTTGCCGATTTCAAAGGCGTTGGCCAGCTGGTTCGATGCCTGCTGGGTCTGATTGACCTTGCCGATGGCCTGGCCGAGCATATCGGCAAAGGTGCTCTGGCCAGGCGCCAGCTCGGCGGCGGCGGTGGCTTTAGGCAGCGACATGGCATCGGCCTGCATGGCCCGCATGTCCAGCATCAGACGGTTGAATTCAACACCTTGGCTCATGAACTTCTCTCTCCGGCGGCCGCATTTTTTTGACAGTCATGCGGCGGATAGCCCTGAACTAGCAACACGTGTGCCAGCCCGCAGCGCCAACTCTTAAATGAATGTTTCAGCCGAACAGGCTGGCCTCCACATCGAGCCCGGCTTCACGCATCTGCGCGAGCTTGTAGCGCAGGGTACGCGGGCTGATGCCGAGTTTGTCGGCTGCCTCCTTGCGCCGCCCACGCTCGGCGCGCAGGGTATCGATGATTTTCTGAAACTCATGGCGACGCATGTCGTCGCCCAGGCCTGCGGACTCGACAAGCCCTTCAGCAGGCAGTGGCGGTGCAGCAGCCTGGCCCAGCGCCGACAATGGAATGGCGCCCGCCAGACAAAAATCCGCCGCCTCAATGACGCCGCCCTGCTGCAGAATTAACGCCCTCTGCAGCGCGTTGTCCAGTTCTCGCACATTACCCGGCCACGTGTGCGCCAGCAGGCAATCACGCGCCTGGACAGACAAGCGTACTGGCGCATGCTGCATCTTCGCAGCGTGCCGCGCCAGCAAGCGCTCTGCCAGCGGCAGAATATCGCCACGGCGCTCGCGCAACGGTTGCCACGCCAGTGGGAACACCGACAGCCGGTAGTAAAGGTCCTCGCGAAAACGCCCTGCTGCCACTTCGCTCGCCATATCCCGGTTGCTGGTAGCCAAAACGCGGATATTCAGCGCGATGGGCTTGCGCCCCCCTACCCGTTCCACTTCGCGCTCCTGCAGTACACGTAATAGTTTGGCCTGCAAGCCAAGGGGCATTTCGGAGATCTCGTCGAGCAGCAAGGTACCGCCTTCGGCCTGTTCGAACTTGCCAGCCTGGGCCGCGATTGCCCCGGTGAAGGCGCCTTTCTCGTGACCAAACAGCGTGGCCTCGAGCATGTTGTCCGGAATGGCCGCGCAGTTTATCGCCACGAATGGCTGCGCTGCACGTGGCGACTGCTGATGGATGTAACGGGCAAGCACTTCCTTGCCGGTACCTGACTCACCACATATCAGCACGGTCGAATCGCTGCGAGCTACCCGTGCTGCCAGCTCCAACAGCTGCAGGCTGGCGGGTTCGCACGCTACCGGCCCCTCATCGTCGGCCACCGTCAAACGCCCGGCGGCGTGGCGTTCGACCAGGCTCAGCAAGGCCTGTGGCTCGAACGGCTTGACCAGATAATCCACGGCCCCTTGGCGCATGGCCTCCACGGCCCGCTCCACAGCGGCGTGGGCGGTCATCAGCAACACTGGTAATTGAGGATGATGACGGCGCAGCTGCACCAGCAATTGATGGCCGTCCATACCCGGCATGTTCACGTCACTGACCACTAGGCTGTAAACCTCACCGGCCACCGCCTCCAGCGCCTGCTCGGCGCTGCCCACTGCATCGAATGCGAAGCCACCGATTTCCAGGGTATCGCCCAGGGCCTGGCGCAATACGCGGTCATCCTCGACCAGCAGCACCTTGATCGCCATTACATAACCTCCGTTGCCTGCCCGTCGATCAACGGCAATTCAACCTTCACACAGGTGCCACGCCCAACCTTGGAGCGCAGGTGCAATGAACCTTGATGGGCACGCACAACGGCCTTGACCACCGCCAGCCCAAGCCCGGTTCCGGTGGCCTTGGTGGTCAGGAATGGCTCGCCCAAGCGCCCCAGCAGCTCGGCATCGATGCCACTGCCGGCATCGCTGATGCTCAAATGCAAGGTGCGCTCGCGGCGGAACAGGTGCACCTTGAGCCGCGCCGGATTGTCACTGGCTTGTAGTGCGTTTTCGATCAGATTGAGCAAAGCGCCCACCAGGGTGTCGCGGTTGCACAGCAACTCCCCCAGGTGGCTATCGCACTGCCAGCGCACGGCATGCCCTTGCACATGAGGCTGAGCCGCCTGCTGCAGGGCCTGGAACAGAGCCTTGGGGGTCAACCGATCCACCAGTGGCAGTTCACCACGGGCAAACACCAGCATGTCGCGCACCTGGTGTTCCAATTCGTGCAGCCGCTCCTTGAGGCTGCCAGCAAAGCGCTGGCGGGTTTCTGGCGCGAGCTCGCGCTCGCCATCGGCCAGGTGGCTGGCATAGAGCATGGCCGCCGACAGCGGCGTGCGAATCTGGTGCGCCAGCGAAGCAACCATACGCCCCAGGGAAGACAGGCGCTCGTGCCGGGCCAGTTGGTCTTGCAGGCGGCGGGTTTCAGTGAGGTCGTTGAGCAACACCAGTTGGCCCGGCTCGGCGTCCAGCGAGCGGGTGGCGATAGACAGGCGGCGGCCATCGCGCAGCGAGACCTCGTGGCCATCGTCCTTGCGCGGGGCGAAGCTGCGCGCAATCACCTGGCGCCACAACTGGCCGACCACAGGCTCACCGAGCATTTGGCAGGCCGCCGGGTTGGCCTCTCGCACTCTGCCTTGGTCATCGATCACAATCACCCCACCTGGCAGCAGGTCGAGCAGATTTTGCAGGCGGTTGGCCAGGCGCTCCTTTTCGTTCAGCTCGGCTATGCGCTGTGCACCGACCACCGCCAACTCGCCTTTGAGCTCACTGACCCGGGCTTCGAGCATGCCGTAAGACTGGTTGAGCTGGCTGGATACCTGATTGAACAGGGCAAATGCCTGCTCAAGGCCTTGTCGACTCTCCTGCTCGACCGGGGTACTCGACTGCTGATCGGGGGCTCGGGAAAAGTGGGCGGCCTGGGGCATCTTGCTCTCTCGCGTGGCTGACCGTCATAAAAACGGTGTGATGCCAGGGTTGTAGCAATAGCCGTGCCGGGGACGGGGGAATGCTCGGGGGTGAATCGTGCGAGGGTGAATCGTTCGAGGACTGTGGTGTGGCGTAGATCGAGCGCCGCCCGCGCGGCGCATCGCGAGCTGCGCTCGCTCCTACGTTTGTTTCGGGCCAATTGATCCTGCGGGATTTGCGCGCGGACGCCTTGGTGCATGGCGCGAGATAGCGTCGTATGAA
>NZ_JAFGYW010000158.1:0-536 GCF_017491595.1 Pseudomonas sp. 51_B | reverse complement strand
AGAAGATTATCAAGAAAGGATGTTCGATATGCTCCAAATCACAAATAATTGGGATTTGATAAACAAGACTAATTGGAACATGGCAGAAAATTTACAACCCTTTAGTTTCAAATTCAAACAAAATTATTGCTGTCCGGTAAACCTTTTCCACATATAAAAGTTAAGGGCTAAAATCCGTATTTGGATTTCAGCCCTTTTTGTTACTTTTGTTTCTGCGATAAAACTTCAATAACATGGGCAACAGTACACATTTTATCGGACAGCCGGTCTATAATCAGGTAATAAAATTACTCGATAAGCAACAAATCAAGCAAATCAGCCTTGAAACACCCCGAAGTGAAGCTTATGTGAAGCGTCTTGATGGGTGGACTCACCTTGTCATAATGCTTTTCGGTGTTCTCAAACACTTTGATTCTCTTCGGGAAGTGGAGATAGGCATGAAGGCTGAAGTAAACAAACTGCATCATCTTGGCATCGACTATGTCGTCCGTCGTAGTACGCTTGCTGATGCCAACAAGCGTCGCCCACAAGAGTTC
>NZ_JAFGYW010000157.1:0-536 GCF_017491595.1 Pseudomonas sp. 51_B | reverse complement strand
GAGCGTGGGAACGATCAGTTGAGGGGGCGTGAGAAAAAGGTCATACGGAAATACCGTGGGTTTTGAGGAAAGCGATAAACGTCTCTTCATCCATGACCTTCACCCCCAGTTCATTGGCCTTGGTCAGTTTCGAGCCGGCACCCGGGCCTGCGACCACGCAATGGGTTTTCGCCGACACCGAACCGGCGACCTTGGCGCCCAGGCTTTCCAGGTGCTCCTTGGCCACATCCCGGCTCATCAACTCGACCTTGCCGGTCAGCACCCAGGTTTCGCCGGACAGCGGCAGACCTTCGACGACTTTTTTCTCGCTCTGCCAATGCATGCCGAAATCGCGCAGCTGCTGCTCGGCCCGCTCGGCCAGTTGCCGATGCTCAGGCGAGGCGAAGAACTCGCGCACCGAGTTGGCCTGCTTCTCCGGCAATGCCTGGCGCATGTCCAGCCAGTCAGCGTTCATCACTGCTTCCAGCGAGCCAAAGCGGTCGGCCAGTTTCTGCGCACCACCGGGGCCGACGAAGGGAATGTGCAGTTTGTCGAGC
>NZ_JAFGYW010000156.1:0-537 GCF_017491595.1 Pseudomonas sp. 51_B | reverse complement strand
CCATGATCACCACTTTCGGCCGGTAGTTGGGCGCGGTCAGCTCGAAGAGCATGCCGAACGCCTGTCCGCGCTCGGCCAGCCCGGCGCGGAAGGATTGCTCGTCGAAGCCGTCGGGCTGACGGAATTCCACGCGAATGAAGAAGCGCCCCGAGAGGCGGTCATCGAACGAGTGGTGCTCGGTGACATAACAGCCCTGCTCGAACAGAAAACGCGTGACCGCGTCCACCGTGCAGAGGACGCTGGGACAGTCGGCGGTCAGAATCCATGTGTCTGGGGCGCGGCTCATATTTTTTCCTCTGATCGTTCCTACGCTCTGCGTGGGAATGCCGCCACTGGACGCTCTGCGTCCGCCTCGCAAGTGACGCGGAGCGTCACGGGATGCATTCCCACGCGGAGCGTGGGAACGATCAGTTACTGCGCTTTCGCGAGCAGGCTCGCTCCCACACGGAAAAACTTCAGCGCATAAAAAAGGCCTGCAATCGCAGGCCTTTTTCGTTGCCGAAACTCCGTTTAAGGCTTGTGCGCCCGCGACAGGAA
>NZ_JAFGYW010000155.1:0-537 GCF_017491595.1 Pseudomonas sp. 51_B | reverse complement strand
GAGCGCGAGCGGCTGCGCGGGAACGCCCGCCGCGCTCGCCATCACGAGCGCCACGGCGAGCGCGAGCGCCGGACGGCCGCGGCGGGACAGTGAACCTGACATGAAGTGTGCGTGCATCGCGGATTCCAGAACAACTTATTGGGCGGGCGTGGCGCTCGGCCACACGAATCCCGTCTCGCCCGGGCCCGGCGCGGCCGCCGGCGAGCCGAACAGCAGGCTGCGCGGATTGCGGCCGACGTCGCCCGCGACGTCCTTCAGCGTGCGCGACGCGTCGCCGACGTTCGTCGCGAGCGCGTTAAAGCGCGGCAGCGTGTCGTAGCGCACGCGCGCGCTCAGCTCGGCGAGCGTGTCGTTCATCGACGCGAGCGCCTGCCCCGCGCGGTTCAGGTTCGCGACGAGCGGCCCGCCGGGCGCGACGAGCGCGTTCGCCGAGCTGAGCGCGCGGTTCACGTGCTCCATCGTCTGCGGCATCCGCGCGAGCGCGGGCTCGACCTGCCTCGACAGTTGCGTGACGCCGTCGGCCGCATGCTGCATGCT
>NZ_JAFGYW010000154.1:0-537 GCF_017491595.1 Pseudomonas sp. 51_B | reverse complement strand
ATATTGCGCTGGTACTCCTCGATCACCGTGCGCGACATGCGCCCGAAGTAACCGTTTTCCAGATTGACCGGGCCGGGCTGCACATCGTATCGGTCGGCAAACGTTTGCCAGAAGGCTTCGTCACAGGCGCGGCGGGTGTTGTCAGGCATGGTCGGCAAGGCTCAAGAGGGAAGGGCGCGTCAGTGGCGCGGGGCGGGTTTGCCGTGTTTGGCGCGCAGCGGTTCGAGCAGGTCGGACAGGCCGTTGTGGTCGATCTCCTGCATCAACGCCAACAGGCCACCGAGTTCACCGTGGGGAAAGCCTTCACGGGCGAACCAGTTCAGATAGGGGCCAGGCAAGTCGGCAATGATCCGCCCTTTGTATTTGCCGAAGGGCATCTCGCGGGTGATCAGCAGTTCGAGTTTTTCCGGATTCATCAGCACGCTTCATCGATTCACATGACAGCCTGGAAAATACAGGCATTCTGCATGCAGGCCAAATGACAGATCATGCAAAAAACCAGCATACAGATGGTTCAATCTTTCTTAAGTCATTGAA
>NZ_JAFGYW010000153.1:0-538 GCF_017491595.1 Pseudomonas sp. 51_B | reverse complement strand
GCTCTTACCTACTCGAGACATGTTCCTCTCTCCTTTCGGCTTTAAGCGACGTAGCAGATGACTTCGCCGCCGACGCCGGTAGCGCGCGCCTTGCGGTCGGTCATCACGCCCTTCGGCGTCGACACGATAGCCACACCGAGGCCGTTCATGACCTGCGGAATCTCGTTACGGCCGCGGTACACGCGCAGGCCCGGCTTCGACACGCGCTCGAGGCGCTCGATGACCGGACGGCCAGCGTAGTACTTCAGCGCGATGTTCAGCTCGGCCTTCGCGCCATCCGCCTTCACGGCGAAATCGTCGATATAGCCTTCGTCCTTCAGGACCTGCGCGATCGCAACCTTCACCTTCGACGAGGGCATCGACACCGAAACCTTCTCGACCATCTGCGCGTTGCGGATGCGAGTCAGCATATCGGCGATAGGATCACTCATGCTCATTTATGTTTCTCCTATTACCAGCTCGCCTTGGTCAGGCCAGGAATCTCGCCACGGAATGCGATTTCACGAATCTTGTTTCGCGCGAGGCCGAACTTGCGGAA
>NZ_JAFGYW010000152.1:0-539 GCF_017491595.1 Pseudomonas sp. 51_B | reverse complement strand
CTCAAGCTCCACGGGTTCAACAACCTGACGAAGACCTTGAGCTTCAATATCTACGATATCTGTTATGCCGAAACGCCCGAAGATCAACAGGCGTACGTGCAGTACATCGATGAAGAATACGATGCGGAGCGTCTGACGCAGATATTGACCGATGTCGTGGACATCATTGGAGCGAATATCCTGAATATCGCCCGGCAAGATTACGAGCCGCAGGGCGCCAGCGTCACCATTCTTATTTCGGAGCAGCCGGTCACGCCGACCGACAGCCAGATCGAGGAATCGCCGGGGCCATTGCCCGAGACCATCCTGGCTCACCTCGACAAGAGCCATATCACGGTTCATACCTACCCGGAAATCCACCCAGATGATGGCATCGCCACGTTCCGCGTGGACATCGACGTTTCAACGTGCGGTGTGATTTCTCCGCTCAAGGCGCTGAATTACCTGATTCACCAGTTCGATTCCGACATCGTCACGGTCGATTATCGCGTGAGGGGATTTACGCGGGACGTAGAGGGTCGCAAGCATTTCATCGATCA
>NZ_JAFGYW010000151.1:0-539 GCF_017491595.1 Pseudomonas sp. 51_B | reverse complement strand
CTGTTTGGTCTGGCCGATACGCCACGGATTGCCGGTGGCCGGCAAGTGGTCAAGCTGCATCTGCTCTCGCCGGCGCGGCGGCCGGTGCAGGTCACGCAGGACCTGGCCAACTTCTGGCGCAGCACCTATGCCGAGGTGAAGAAGGATCTCAAGGGGCGCTATCCGAAGCACTATTGGCCGGACGATCCCTTGGTCGCCGAAGCCACGGCGCGGGCGAAACCACGCGGCACCTGACCCGCAATGGCTGCGCGCCATTAGCCCATCCGTGCTAATTGCCCTTGGTTGTTCCGGCTCGCAAAATCGCCGCCTGAACAATAACAGCCTTGTTGCCTGGCAACTTGCGCCCAAGGAACGGAACTGCCCATGACCACTTTTTTCAAGCTGAAGAAGTTGATCTTCTTGTCGGCTGCGCTATTGGCCGCCTCCAGTTCGGCCATGGCCGAAGAGCCCGATCCGATTGGCGACTGGTGGATTATCTACGGCAACGGCGTGCCCCAGAAAAACATCATGTACGTCGCCGATGCGACGTCGGTGGTGCC
>NZ_JAFGYW010000150.1:0-539 GCF_017491595.1 Pseudomonas sp. 51_B | reverse complement strand
TGCAGATCATCAGCGCGAAGGATCACGCCGACGCGTTCCTGAACGTGAAGAGCGGCCGCGCGGTCGCGTTCTTCATGGACGAGCCGCTGCTGTACGGCGCGAAGGCGAAGGAAGCGAACCCGGGCGACTACGTGATCACGGGCAATTCACCGGTATCCGAAGCGTATGGCTGCATGCTGCGCAAGGACGACCCCGGCTTCAAGCAGCTCGCGGATCGCGTGATCGCGCGGATGCAGCGCTCCGGCGAGGCCGAGGCGCTATACGTGAAGTGGTTCAACCGGCCGATACCGCCGAAGGGCGTCAATCTCGACTATCCGCTGTCGGCGGACATGAAGCAGCTGTTCGCGAATCCGAACGACAAGGCCCTCGATTGAGCAGGCGAACGCATGCGCGCGCCGGGGGCCGCCGGGCCGAGTGCGGTTGAAACGAAAAACGGAAGAAGCCCGGCTTCTTCCGTTTTCTCTTGACGGCCGATTTCGACGCCCGATTTCGCGGCCGATTGCAGCGTTCGATCGCTCACGGTTCGAACCGGGTTCGAA
>NZ_JAFGYW010000149.1:0-540 GCF_017491595.1 Pseudomonas sp. 51_B | reverse complement strand
GCGTACACGCGATAGCGCCAATTGCTGCGGCAACGGCGGGCCGACATGGTCTTCGGCAATGAAGCCGAACGGCAGTTGATAACGGTTGGTCTGGCCACCGCTGGTGACTTCGATTTCGCTGAGCAGCACTGGATGCTGGGCGTCGCCGAAACGCACGCCATAAGCCAGATTGACCTTCTCGATCGCCGCGTCCTTGCCGGCGAACCAGCGACGGTTCTGCAGCCAGCTCGGCAGAATGCTTTGCTCCAGCGTGTTGCGCGACGGTGCTTCGAGCAGCTCTTCCATGCGTTTTTTCAGTACCAGCGTGGTGAAGTCCGGCAGGCTCTGCGCCGGTTCGACGTGCCAGCTCGGCATCTGGTTCTCCGTTGCCAGCGCGAACCAATAGAAGCCGTACGGCGCCAGGGTCAGAAGGAAATTCAACTGGCCGATCGGCGGGAACGCGTTACCGCCGAGCATTTCCACCGGCACCATGCCGACGTACGCCGACAGATCCAGCTCCACTGCTTGCGCACTGCGCGAGACGTTGGCCACGCACAGGAT
>NZ_JAFGYW010000014.1:0-118685 GCF_017491595.1 Pseudomonas sp. 51_B | reverse complement strand
GCGCCTGTGAGATCGAGCGCCGCCCGCGCGGCGCATCGCGAGCTGCGCTCGCTCCTACGTTTGTTTCGGGCCAGTTGATCCTGTGGGATTTGCGCGCGGACGCTTTGGGGCCTGACGCGATATTGCGTTGCACCAACCAGGCGGTCGCGCGCGCCTGCCACAGGCGTTACTGGCCCGAAACAAACGTAGGAGCGAGCGCAGCTCGCGATGCGCCGCGCGGGCGGCGCTCGATCTCACAGGCGCTGCAAGGCTTTCGGCGAACACAAAAAGGTCCATAATCCCCCCTTAATCCCTTCATAGTGCAATGCCAGCTACACCACTGCGGGAGCTCCACCATGCACGTACTGCTATGTGAGGACGACGACCTGATCGCCAGCGGCATCTGCGCCGGCCTCACTGCCCAGGGCCTGACCGTCGATCGCGTGGCCAATGCCGCCAGCGCTCGGGCTTTGCTGCAGGCGGCGCAGTTCGATGTGATGATCCTCGACCTCGGCCTGCCGGACGAAGATGGCCTCAAATTGCTTCGCCGCCTGCGCCAGCAAGGTGTAGACCTACCCGTGCTGGTGCTTACCGCCCGAGATGCGGTCACCGACCGGGTCGATGGCCTGCAGGCCGGTGCCGACGACTACCTGCTCAAGCCCTTCGACCTGCGTGAGCTGGCTGCACGCCTGCATACCCTGTTGCGCCGGGTGGCGGGGCGGGCGGTCAATGTGATCGAGCATGGCCCGTTGCGTTACGACCCCAGCAGCTGCGAAGCGACCCTGGCAGGGCAGCCGGTCGACCTGTCCCGGCGCGAGCAGGCGCTGCTGCAGGCCCTGCTGCAAAATCCCGGCAGGGTGCTGTCCAGCGAACAGCTCAAGGACTGCGTGTACGGCTTCAGCGACGAGGTCGAGAGCAACGCGCTGAACGTGCACATCCACCACCTGCGGCGCAAGCTCGGCAACCGTATCGTCGAAACCGTACGCGGGCTGGGCTATCGCCTGGGGCCGGCGCAGGCACCACACGAGGCGGCGTCATGAGCCTGCGGGTACGCCTGAGCCTGATCCTCGGTAGCGCCTTCATCATCATTTGGGCGCTGGCGGCCGCCTGGATGCTGCGTGACCTGCGTCAGCAGATGATGTTCTCCCTCGACCAGCGCCTGGTGGCCTCGGCGCGCATGGTCGCCGGGCTGATCGAGCAGTTACCGCAACCACTGGCCGGCAAGGGTGAAGACGCACACTTTTCCGCCGACCAGTTGAGCGTACCCGACGGCATGGCCTGCCAAGTCAGTTCGTTGCGCGGTGAAATCCTCGCCAGCAACCACAAGCATGACGGCGCCATGGACGACCAGCACAGCGGTTTTCGCGATCAGACCATCGACGGCGCTTCCTGGCGTACCTTCACCTACAACCATGGTGACGTACGCATTACCACCGCAGACCGACACATGGAGCGCGAAGCGCTCAACCAGTCGATTCTGTTGGCGGCCTCCGCGCCAGTACTGATGGCCTTGCTCGGTAGCCTCGGGCTGCTGTGGATTGGCCTGGGCAAAGGCCTGGAGCCGCTCAATCGCATGCGCGATGCCCTGCGCCGCCGGCGCGCCGACAGTGTCGAGCCGCTGCAGGTGGCCGGTTTGCCCAGCGAGTTGCAACCCTTGCTCGACACCCAGAACCAGCTGTTCCTGCGCATTGCCCAGACCATCGAACGGGAACGCCGCCTGACCGACGATGCTGCACACGAACTGCGCAGCCCACTGACAGCGATCAAGACCCACCTGCAAGTGGCACGGATGACCGATGGTGCGGTGCGCGAGCAGGCTTTGGAGCACGCCGAACAGGGCGCTGACCGCATGCACCGCACCCTGGAGCAGCTCTTGATGCTGGCACGGGTGGAGGGCAGCTTGTCGTTCGAAGATGGCGTGCTGTGCAGCGCCGAACAGGTCGCCCGCCAGGCCATGCAGGATGCCGGCGGTGGCGACAACCGGCGGATCGCTCTACGCCTACCGGAAGAGGCCACGCGGATCTACCTGGGAATGCCCGCGCCGCTGGCCGTTGCAGCCCTGCGCAACTTGCTGGACAACGCGTTGCGCCACGGTGGCGAAACCGAGGTTGAGCTGGAAGTGCAGATGGCCGACGGGCAGGTGGGGTTCATGGTGCGTGACCACGGCCCTGGGATTGCCGACGCCGACCTTGCACATCTTACCGAGCGTTTCTGGCGAAATGGCCAGAGTGGCGGTTGTGGCCTGGGGCTGGCGATTGTCCAGGCGATCGTGCAGCGCTGCGCCGGGGACCTGAAGTTCGATAGCCGTGGCGACGGGCTGCGGGTTCTGCTGCAGGTCCCAGCGCGGACAGCGGGTTGAATCCACCCATTACCGCCCCGGTTTTTGGCAAACCGGCTTGTGCGGCGAGCGACGCTCCCGATTGCAAGCCGGTTCGCTGGCAAAAGCGCCGGTTCGACCCTGCGAAAATCCCGCAACAAACGCTAAATCCTCCCCGCACTCAAGCGTTTTTCTAGCGATAACTGCCCTTTCGCTTGCTTGCGAGGATTCACCCATGTCCACCGCTACCAGCCTTGCCCAGGTCCTGCCGGCAGGCGCACCTAACCCTCTGTATGAATTCAGCGACTCGCCGCTGCTGCAACGCCAGCAGCAGCAGGAGTCCAATGCCCGTAGTTATCCACGGCGCATCCCGCTGGCGCTCAAGCGCGCGCGCGGCATTTACGTCGAGGACGTCGAAGGCCGTCAATTCATCGATTGCCTGGCGGGGGCTGGCACCTTGGCCCTAGGCCACAACCATCCGGTAGTGGTTGAAGCGATTCAGCGAGTGCTGGCAGACGAGTTGCCATTGCACACCCTGGACCTGACCACGCCGGTCAAGGACCGCTTCGTTCAGGACCTTTTCGGCATACTGCCTGAGCCCTTGCGCCGCGAGGCCAAGGTGCAGTTCTGCGGGCCGACCGGCACCGACGCGGTGGAAGCGGCACTGAAACTGGTGCGCAGTGCCACCGGGCGCAGCACTGTGCTGGCGTTCCAGGGCGCTTACCACGGCATGAGTCAAGGCGCACTCAGCCTGATGGGCAGCCACGGCCCCAAGCAACCGCTAGGCGCGCTGCTGGGCAATGGCGTGCAGTTCATGCCATACCCCTACGATTTCCGCTGCCCCTTTGGGCTGGGGGGTGAAGCCGGGGTCAAAGCTAACCTGCATTACTTGGAAAACCTGCTGTCGGACCCGGAAAGCGGCGTGCCGCTACCGGCCGCGGTCATTCTCGAAGTGGTGCAGGGGGAGGGCGGAGTGATCCCTGCCGATATCGAGTGGCTCAAAGGCGTGCGACGTATCACTGAGCAGGCGGGCGTGGCGCTGATCGTCGACGAGATCCAAAGCGGTTTTGCCCGTACTGGGCGGATGTTCGCTTTCGAGCACGCCGGCATCGTGCCGGATGTGGTCACCCTGTCCAAGGCCATTGGTGGCAGCCTGCCGCTGGCAGTGGTGGTGTACCGTGACTGGCTTGACACCTGGAAGCCGGGTGCACACGCCGGCACTTTCCGCGGCAACCAGATGGCCATGGCCGCGGGTTCTGCAGTGATCGATTACCTGGTCGAGCATCGCCTGGCCGAACATGCCCAAGCCATGGGCCAGCGCTTGCGTGAACAGTTGCAGGGCCTGCAAAGCCGCTACCCACAGCTAGGCGATGTTCGCGGCCGAGGCTTGATGGTCGGTGTAGAGCTGGTCGACCCGTTGGGTCAGCCTGATGCCCAGGGCCATCGGCCTGCCAATCGGCTGTTGGCGCCCAAGCTTCAGCGAGAATGCCTCAAGCGTGGCTTGATCCTCGAATTGGGCGGGCGACATGGCGCCGTTGTGCGCTTTTTGCCACCGCTGATCATCAGCGCTCAGCAGGTGGACGAGGTGGTGCAGCGCTTTGCCCAGGCCCTGGCCGCGGCCGTGTGACCCAACAAGGGCCGCTTCGGCCCTTGCTTTTACCTAGCCTTGCCGTGTCAACCCTTACCCCCGGCCTCCAGCTGCCATCCGCCACCCAACGCCTTGTACAACGCCACGCTGCCTTGCAGCCGTGCCAGGCGCAAGGTTGCCTGCTGGTCTTGAGCCAGGTAAAGCGCGCGCTGTGTATCGAGTACGCTCAGCAGGGTTTCGGCACCCGCCGCGTAGCGCCGTTGCGCCAGCTCAAAGGCCAGACGCGCCTGCTCCAGCTCCTGATCCTGCCAGTGGCGCTGGCGCTCTATTCCCTCAATAGCATTCAAGGCTTTCTCGACATCGGCGAAACCCGCCAGGATGCTGCTTCGGTAGTTTGCCAGCAGCTCGTCCTGTTCGGCTTCGGCCAACTGCCGTGCCGCCCGTAGTCGGCCATTGTTGAAAATGGGCGCCACCAGGCCGGAGGTCAGGGTGTAGTAGGAACTGCCGAAAACATCGGCCAGGGTACGCGCGCCGGTTCCCAGGTTGGCGCCCAAGGTCACTTTGGGCAGCAAGGCAGCCCTGGCGACCTGCACGTTGGCGTTGGCAGCGGCTAGGCGCGCTTCGGCGGCCGCAATGTCTGGCCGGCGGGTGAGCAGTGAACTGGGTACGCCGCTACCGAGCTGCGGCCAGTTCACCGCGCCAAGCGCTTGGCTGGTAGTGGGCAGGGCCTGCACCGGTTCGCCCAGTAGCGTGGCCAGGGTCACGCGGTTGTCCTGCCACTGCTGTTCGAGCTTGGGCACTTGCCGCGCCTGGGCAGCCACCAGGCTGCGCTGCTGGGCCAGCTCCAGACGCGTCGCGGCGCCGGCACCCTGGCGTGTCTGTACCAAGCCCAGCACATCACGGGCATTTTCCAGGTTGAGGCGGGCAATGCGCAGTTGTTCCTGCAAGGCCAGGCCCTGCAGGTAGGTGCTGGCGACACTGCTGATCAAGGTCAACTCCACCGTCTGGCGATCGAAGCGGCTGGCATCAAGGCTGTGTAGCGCGCTTTGGCGGGCAGCGCGCAGGCCACCCCAGAAATCGAGCTCGTAACTGGCGACCAACTGCATGTCGAATGCCGTGCTGGTGGGCTGGTAGCGGCTGACATCGAGCTGATCATAGCCCTCGCCATGCAGCAGGCGCTGACGGCTGGCGTCCAATTCCAGCTGCAGCTGCGGCAGTAGCGGTGCACCGGCGATCATTGCGCGTGCCTGGGCCTGGCGCACGCGTGCGGTAGCGGCTGCAAGGTCGTGGGCGTTGTTGCGTGCGCGCTCGACCAGGCGATTGAGCTCGGCGCTGTCGAATGCGTGCCACCATTGGGCGCTGGGCAGAGGTGCAGAGGCCCGAGCATTGGGGCCTTGCCAGGCGGCGGGCGCAACGATACCGCTGGAGGGTGCGGGCGGCAGGCTACAGGCGGCGAGGCCCAGGCACAGGGACAGTAGGCTGATGCGGCTTGGCAGGGTCATGGTTTATTCGCTGGTGAGGGCTTTGACCGGGTCGAGTCGGGCGGCGTTGCGTGCCGGCATGAAGCCGAACAGGATGCCGGTGAGCACGGCGCAGGAAAATGCACCGAACATGGCCTGCAGGGTGAAGGCTACGGCAACCTTGCCCAGCATCAATGCGCCGCCAATCAGCAGCGCCAGGCCAATGCCGGCCACGCCGCCGACCATCGACAGCATCACCGCCTCGCTGAGGAACTGGCGCAGGATGTCGTACTGCCGTGCACCGGTTGCCATCCGGATGCCGATTTCCCGGGTGCGCTCGCGCACGGTCATGAGCATGATGTTCATCACACCTATGCCGCCGACCAGCAGTGAGATGGCGGCAATGGCCCCGAGCATCAGCGCCAGGCTGTTCTGGGTGCGCGCCTGGGCCTGGATCAGTGCCGCCGAGTTGGTCAGTTCAAAGTCGTGGCGGCCCTGATGTCGCTGGCGCAGCAGGCGGTCGACCGCTGCTTCGGTTTCATCCACCCGGGCGGCATCGGTGGCGGCGACGGTGATGTAATCGGGATCGCGCTGGCCAAACAAGCGGATAGCCGCTGCCGCGTAGGGCACCACGATCCGACCGTCGGCGTCTTGGTCCCCGGAGCTTGCGCCTTTGCCGGCCAGAACGCCGATGACCTGGAAGGGTACATTGCCGATCAGGATGTATTGACCGAGCGGGTCCCGGTCGGGGTCGAGCATCTTGTCCCGGACCTTTTGGCCGATTACCGCCACTGCCGCTCCACTGGCTTCATCAGCCTCGGTGAAAAACGCCCCCTCGACGGCCGGCCAGTTGAAGATCAGCGGGAATTGGTTGTTGTTGCCTCCCACGTAGAAACGCTGGCTGCGGTTGCCGTGGCGCACCATCACCTTCTCGCCTAACACTGGCATGATCTGCCTGACTTGCGGCAGTTGGCCGATGGCTGCAACGTCATCCAGGGTAATGGCCCCGGCAGGCTCGCCCAGTGCGGCGGGCTTGCCGTTGAGGTAAAGGATGTTCGAGCCGAAAGCGGCCATCTGCGCCATGACCTGACGTTTGCTGCCTTCACCGACGGCCAGCATGACCACTACCGAAGCCACTCCAATGATGATGCCGAGCAAGGTCAGAGCGGTGCGAAAGCGGTTGACCCACATCACCCGCCAGGCCGCCTGCAGAGCTTCGAGCAACTCGCCCTTCCAGGCTCCGGGCAAAGTGGCTCCTTGGGCCAGGCGCTGGCGCAGGTCATCGGCCTGCAGCGCTTGTGGGGTAGCGATGGTTGGCTGCTTGGCTGCGCTATCGCTGATCACCTGGCCGTCGCGTATCTCGATCACTCGTTGAGCCCGCGCTGCGACTTTGTGATCGTGGGTGATCAGGATGATCACGTGTCCTTGGCTGGCCAGTTCGTCGAGCAGCGCCATGACCTCGGCGCCGCTATGGCTGTCAAGGGCACCGGTGGGTTCGTCGGCAAGGATGATGTGGCCGCCGTTCATCAAGGCTCGGGCAATCGATACCCGTTGTTGCTGCCCGCCCGAAAGCTGATGCGGGCGGTTGCCGCTGCGGTTGGCCAGGCCTAGGCGGGCGAGCAGGGCTCTGGCGCGAGCATGGCGCTCAGGGGCGGGCGTACCCGCGTAAATGGCCGGCATTTCGACGTTTTCCTGGGCCGAACCAGACGCAATCAGGTGATAGCCTTGGAACACGAAGCCGAACGCCTCCCGGCGCAGCCAAGCCAGTTCGTCGTTGCTCAGTTCGGCCACGCCCTTGCCGGCGAAGCGATAATGACCCGATGTCGGTCGGTCCAGGCAGCCGAGAATGTTCATCAAGGTCGATTTGCCCGAGCCGGATGCGCCCACGATGGCAACGAACTCCCCAGGGTGAATACTCAGGCTGATGCCCCGTAGAACATCGACGCTAGGCGAGTCCTTGCCACCGTAGGATTTACGGATATCGACCAGCTCTATCAGAGGGGAGCTCATTCAGCCTCCGCTGGCGCCGGTGGCGCCCATCAGTAGCTGTTCACCCTCATTCAGCCCCTCTAGCACCTCAATGCGCAGGCGGTCGCTCAGGCCAGTGCGTACCTGACGCTGCACCACGTTGCCGTGGGGGTCGACGACCCGAGCCAGGTAACGCTCGCCATCGCCGTGCAGTGCCGCCAGGGGTACGGTCAACACCTGGCTGGCGTGACCGGAGACGAAAAATACCTGGGTAGTCATGTCGGCCATCAGCGCGCCGTCGGGGTTGTCGACATCCAGCAGTACGGTGTATTGCACCACCTGGCTGGCGGCATTAACTGGGCTGCCACTGCCCTGGCGGTTCTGCTCCAGGGGTTTTGGCGGCACCGGCAGGATTTGTCGCACCGTGCTGTTCCAGCGGCGTTTGCCACCGGACAGTGTGGTGAAGTAGGCAGTCATGCCCGGTTTGACCTTGCCGATATCGGCTTCGGAAACTTGAGCCCACACGGTCATCGGTGACAATTTGGCGATGCGCAGGATCAGTGGGGTCTGTTGTTGCGCATTGAGGGTCTGGCCTTCGCGGGCGTCGACGGCCACAACCGTGCCGTCCATTGGCGCGTAGATGCGGGTATAGCCCAATTCTGCCTCGTCGCTGCGCAGGCTCGCCTGGGCTTGGCGGATCTGCGCCAGGAACATGTCGATGCGCGCCTGGGTGACCTTGAGCTGGGCTGCTGCGGCCTGCACGTCCTCATCACGGGTCGCGCCGGCGGCGGCTAGATCGCGCTGGCGCTTGAGTTGCTGGTTGGCCAGCTCGAACTGTGCGCGCTGTTCGGCGAGCTGGGCCTTGAGGTTGTCGATCGAAAACCGCCCTGCATCCAGCCGCGCCTGCTGGGTGGAGGGGTCGATTTCGACCAGCAGCTGCCCTTTGCGTACCGAGTCTCCTGCCTCCACGTGCAAGGTGCGGATCTGCCCCGAGGCCTGGGCACCGACATCCACGTAGCGGCGCGGCTGCAAGGTGCCCAGGGCGGTGACGCTGCTTTCGATATCGGCCCGTGTGACCGGTACGGTGCCCTGGCGCTGCGCGCCGCTTGGCAGCGCCTGCCAGGCGAGCAGGCAGCCCAGGCCAATCAGGCCCATGGCTGCGAATGTGAACTGGCGACGGGGGGAGGTTGAGCGGCTCATGCGGGCTTCCAGCCAGGGGAGAGGTCGCGCGTAGCCAATTGCGGTGCGCACCGAAGTTTCAGATAAACGAAGGTTGGCGCTGCATATTTAGGTTGATCACGGCAGGGGAAGGCGTGTTGCTGAGAATAGTTATAATTTGTACTATCACGCTCCAGTATCACTCAGTCCCGCTCGTGGGTTGCAAGGACGATTTCAGGTGCTGTTGTGGAACATTATTATCGCGAACTGGTGAGCTTTCTTAGCGCGCGCCTTGGCAACCGACAGGCTGCGGAGGACGTTGCCCACGATGCCTATTTGCGTGTACTAGAGCGCAGCGGGGGCGGGCACATCACCCACCCGCGGGCGTTTCTATATCGCACCGCCCTCAACCTGGTGATCGACCGACACAGGCGCCATCAGGTACGCCAGGCCGAGTCCCTGGACGCCCTCGAGGCCGACGGGCATTTGTTTGCCGCAGAGCCGCCGCAGGATATGCAGCTCGATCAGCGCCTGACCCTGATGAAGAAGGCCCTGGATGAATTGAACAAGGTGTGCCGGGATTGCTTTTTATTGCGCAAGCTCGATGGCCTGTCGCATCAACAAATTGCAGAGCATCTGGGTATTTCCCGCAGCCTGGTGGAAAAGCACATCGTCAACGCCATGAGACACTGCCGGGTACGTATGCGCCAGTGGGAGTCCTGAGCGCGGTGTGCTGGAAAGTGAAAATTCTGTGTGATGGCCACTTGATTTCCCCCGGTTTCCCGACAACTATCTAGTTTGACCCCACTGGGCGCTGGCCTGGTGGTTGCCTGTTTTTGGCGCAGTTTGGTCAGGGAGCTGTCCCATAATCACCTGACGGCCCAGGTCCGACAATGACGAACAAGACCCTGCGCATTCTGATTGCCGACGAGCATCCCCAGCAGCGCTTGCAGCTGGAGAAGCTGCTCAATGGCCTGGGTTATTACCGTATCGCCCCGGTTGAATCGTTCGAGGAGTTGCAGCGCTTGGTGCAGTGCGCCTTGCTACCGTTCAATCTGTTGCTGGGCAACATCGAGCTGGCCAGCCATGCGGGCGTCGATCTGGCACGCTTCTGCCGCGTCAGTGCGCAGATCCAGCATGCCTTGCTGTACCACTCGCACCACTTGAAAGTACCCGTCGTGCCACAGACCGAGCGCCAGGCCGTCAGCGTCAGCCTGCCTCAAGTGCCGGATAATGAAGCGTTGCAGTCTTTCATGGCGATCATCGACAGCCCCGTACTGGTGGGCAAGATCGCCCTGCCATCGAGCCTTGCCCCCGGCGCTGTCCCTGAGCGCAGGCCTAGAAATTTCGGCCACACCGTTTTCAGCCGTTAGCCAAGTCGCTGGGGCCGTAGCGAGCGATTTGCTATCCTCCAGCCTTTTGCCGATCTGCGGACACCTGCCATGACTGCCATCGATACCGCTCGCCCGCCCCGGTTCAGCCGCGGCGATCACCGGACCTTGGGCCTGGCGGCACTGGGCGGTGCCTTGGAAATCTACGATTTCATCATCTTCGTGTTTTTCGCCCTGACCCTCAGCCAGCTATTTTTCCCGCCGCAAATGCCGGAGTGGCTGCGCCTTCTGCAAAGCTTCGGCATTTTTGTGACCGGTTACCTGGCACGCCCTTTGGGCGGCATCCTGATGGCCCATTTTGCCGACCACCTGGGGCGCAAGCGGGTGTTCAGCCTGAGCATCCTCATGATGGCCTTGCCGTGCCTGCTGATCGGGGTGATGCCGACCTATGCCGACATCGGCTATGCGGCCCCCCTGATTCTGTTGGCGCTGCGCATTCTGCAAGGCGCGGCGGTGGGCGGTGAAGTGCCCAGCGCCTGGACCTTCGTCGCCGAACATGCGCCCGACGGGCGTCGTGGTTATGCGCTTGGTTTTCTACAAGCGGGGCTGACCTTCGGCTACTTGTTGGGAGCATTGACCGCGACATTGCTTGCACAGGTGTTCAGCCCACAGGAAATTCTCGACTACGCCTGGCGCTACCCGTTCCTGCTGGGTGGGGTATTCGGTGTGATCGGCGTGTGGCTGCGCCGCTGGCTTAGCGAAACGCCGGTATTTTTGGCATTGCGCGAGCGTCAGGAGCAGCCGGTGCAGTTCCCCTTGAGGCAGGTGCTGAGCGAGCATCGCTCGGCGTTGATTCCGGCAGCGCTGCTCACCTGTGTTTTGACCTCTGCCGTGGTGGTGCTGGTGGTGATCACGCCGACAGTAATGCAACAGCGTTTTGGCATGACGGCAGGGCATACCTTCGCCTTGAGCAGCGTGGGCATCGTCTTCCTCAACCTTGGCTGCGTGCTGGCCGGGTTGCTGGTCGACCGACTCGGTGCCTGGCGCGCCCTGATGATCTACAGCCTGCTGCTGCCGCTGGGTATCGGTGCGTTGTACGCAAGCCTGGTAGGGCAGTGGGGCGTGACGTGGCTGGCCTATGCCTTGGCTGGGCTGGCATGTGGCGTAGTGGGGGTGGTGCCCTCGGTGATGGTCGGGCTGTTCCCGGCGCAGATCCGGGTTTCGGGAATTTCGTTCACATACAACGTGGCTTATGCACTGTGGGCCAGTACCACGCCACTGGCGTTGATTGCGCTAATGCCCTGGAGCCCTTGGGTGTGTGTAGGCTTTTGTCTGATGATGGGCACGGTGGGGCTGCTGACAGCCGTGTATTTCGGGCGTCGTGAGCCTCTGGCGTTCGCTGTGGAGGCTGCACCGGTTGCATGCGCTGAAAAATAGCAGCCATCTGATGCAAAAAAGCCCCCGGCTCTGATGACCCGGGGGCTTTTCGCTACGCGAGGGCGGCAGCCTTACATGTTGGGGTAGTTCGGCCCGCCAGCGCCTTCAGGGGTAACCCAGGTGATGTTCTGGGCTGGGTCCTTGATGTCGCAGGTTTTGCAATGTACGCAGTTCTGCGCGTTGATCTGGAAGCGCTTGCTGCCATCTTCCTGGGTGACTACTTCGTACACACCCGCTGGGCAGTAACGCTGAGCCGGCTCGTCGTACAGCGGCAGGTTGCTGGCGATCGGCACGTTCGGGTCAGTCAGCTTGAGGTGGCAGGGTTGTTCCTCTTCATGGTTGGTGCTGGAGAGGAATACCGAGCTGAGCTTGTCGAAGCTGAGCTTGCCGTCCGGTTTTGGGTAGTCGATCTTCTTCGACTCGGCGGCGAGCTTGAGGCAGGCATAGTCGGGCTTGGTGTCGTGCAGGGTGAAGGGCAGCTTGCCGCCGAACCAGTTCTGGTCGACATAGTTGAATGCACCACCGAACAGTGGCCCGAACTTGTGCAGGGCCGGGCCAAAATTGCGGCTGGCGAACAGTTCTTCGTGCAGCCAGCTGGCCTTGAACGCCTCGACGTATGTGTTCAGGATGTCGCCACCCTCGCTGCCCGCGATCAGTGCGTCGGCCACGGCGTCGGCGGCGAGCATGCCGGATTTCATTGCGGTGTGGCTGCCCTTGATTTTGGAGAAGTTCAGGGTGCCCAGGTCGCATCCAATCAGTGCGCCACCTTCGAATACCATTTTCGGCAGCGAGTTCAGGCCTCCCTTGCAGATGGCGCGGGCGCCATAGCTGATGCGCTTGCCGCCTTCGAGATACTGCTTGATTACCGGGTGGTGCTTCAGGCGCTGGAATTCGTCGAACGGCGACAGGTAAGGATTGGCGTAGGACAGGTCGACGATCAGGCCGACAACCACCTGGTTGTTTTCCAGGTGGTAGAGGAACGAGCCGCCTGTGTTGTCGGCGCTCACCACGTCAAGCGGCCAGCCGGCGGTGTGCACCACCAGGCCCTGCTCGTGCTTGGCCGGGTCGATCTCCCAGATTTCCTTCAGACCAATGCCATAGTGCTGCACATCGGACTCGCTATCGAGATTGAAACGCTTGATCAGTTGCTTGCCGATGTGGCCACGGCAGCCTTCGGCGAACAGGGTGTACTTGCCACGCAGCTCCATGCCGGGGGTGTACATGCCGTCCTTTGGGTTGCCCTCACGGTCCACGCCCATGTCACCGGTGACGATGCCGCGCACCACGCCGTTTTCATCGAACAGGGCTTCCTGTGCGGCGAAGCCTGGGTAGACTTCCACGCCCAGGTTTTCGGCCTGCTGGGCCAGCCAGCGGCACAGATTGCCCAGAGAGATGATGTAGTTGCCCTGGTTGTGCATGGTCTTTGGCACGAACAGGTCTGGCACTTTGGTTGCGCTGTCGCCATCCTTGAGCACGTAGATGTCATCGCGCTTGACCTCGGTATTGAGCGGCGCACCGAGCGCTTTCCAGTCAGGGAATAGCTCGTTCAGGGCGCGCGGCTCGAAGACCGCCCCGGAGAGGATGTGAGCACCGACTTCGGAGCCTTTTTCCACCACGCAGACGCTGATCTCGCTACCGGCTTCGGCGGCCTTCTGCTTCAGGCGGCAGGCGGCTGACAGGCCCGCGGGGCCTGCCCCGACGATGACCACGTCGAATTCCATGTATTCGCGTTCCACAGGTTCTCTCCTACTCATCAAGGCTCGTGCTGTTGCTTTGTCTTATGGGTGCTTGCGTGCCGCGGCGCTTCAAGGGCGCGAAACTGTAGCTACGCATTGGACGGACTACACCGTTTTGTCTTGGCGCGCATTATATCTACACCACTTGGCGGGTCCAATACAAACGTTTGTTTGAATTTGCCGCAGCCCAGTAAAATCACAGGAACGCGGCTGGAAGGTGACCGATTTGCCGTATTGACCGGATTGGGTGTTACGGTCAAGATACGAGCGGTTTTACGTTCGCCGTAGGCTTGCAGCCGGGCGCAGGTACACCTCTAAAGACCAGGTGTGGAGCAGGGTTGTCGGGTCGCAAAGCAACTTGTAGTGAAGTCTACACGCCACGACACGAAATGACCCGTGGGTATTTGCCGCAACGGTCGCGACAAGACTGTTCGGTCACCATGAGCTTTGCCCCGGTACGTTTTTAGAGGTGCCCTTGTACCCACGCGCATCGCCGGGCTCTGCCCCAGGCGACTATCTATTCACCGGAGAGTAACGAGGAATCCATGAAGGTTCTTGTAGCTGTCAAACGAGTGGTCGACTACAACGTCAAGGTTCGCGTCAAAGCGGACAACTCCGGCGTCGACCTTGCTAACGTCAAGATGTCCATGAACCCCTTCTGCGAAATCGCCGTGGAAGAAGCCGTACGCCTGAAGGAAAAGGGCGTGGCGACCGAAATCGTTGTCGTCTCCGTCGGCCCGGCTACCGCGCAGGAGCAACTGCGTACCGCCCTGGCCCTGGGTGCCGATCGTGCCATTCTGGTCGAAGCCGCTGACGAACTTAACTCTCTGGCCGTGGCCAAGGCGCTCAAAGCGGTTGTCGACAAGGAGCAGCCACAGCTGGTCATCCTCGGCAAACAGGCCATCGACAGCGACAACAACCAGACCGGCCAGATGCTCGCCGCGCTCACCGGTTTCGCCCAGGGCACCTTCGCCTCCAAGGTTGAAGCGGCTGGCGACAAGTTGAACGTCACCCGTGAAATCGACGGCGGCTTGCAGACCGTTGCGCTGAACCTGCCTGCCATCGTCACCACTGACCTGCGCCTGAACGAGCCACGCTACGCGTCGCTGCCCAACATCATGAAGGCCAAGAAGAAGCCGCTGGAAACCGTCACGCCAGACGCGCTGGGCGTTTCCCTGGCCTCCACCACCAAGACCCTGAAAGTTGAAGCCCCGGCTGCTCGCAGCGCTGGCATCAAGGTCAAATCGGTGGCCGAACTGGTCGAGAAGCTGAAGAACGAAGCGAAGGTAATCTAAATGACTATCCTGGTTGTCGCTGAATACGAAAATGGTGCCGTAGCCCCGGCCACCCTGAACACTGTCGCCGCTGCCGCCAAAATCGGTGGCGATGTGCACGTGCTGGTCGCTGGCCAGAACGTCGGCGGCGTTGCCGAGTCTGCTGCCAAGATCGCTGGTGTGGCCAAGGTGCTGGTTGCCGACAACGCTGCCTACGCCCACGTACTGCCAGAGAACGTTGCGCCGCTGATCGTCGAGCTGGCAAGCGGCTACAGCCACGTGCTGGCTCCGGCCACCACCAATGGCAAGAACATCCTGCCGCGCGTTGCCGCGCTGCTGGACGTGGACCAGATCTCCGAGATCATCTCGGTCGAGTCCGCCGACACCTTCAAGCGCCCGATCTACGCCGGTAACGCCATTGCCACCGTGCAATCGAGCGCGGCCATCAAGGTCATCACCGTGCGTACCACCGGCTTCGACGCTGTGGCCGCCGAAGGTGGCTCAGCTGCCGTCGAAGCGGTGGCTGCTGCGCACAACGCCGGTATCTCGGCTTTCGTTGGCGAAGAGCTGGCCAAGTCCGACCGCCCAGAGCTGACCGCTGCCAAGATCGTCGTTTCCGGCGGCCGTGGCATGGGCAACGGTGACAACTTCAAGCACCTGTACAGCCTGGCCGACAAGCTCGGCGCTGCTGTGGGGGCATCGCGCGCTGCAGTCGACGCAGGCTTCGTGCCAAACGACATGCAGGTCGGCCAGACCGGCAAGATCGTTGCACCGCAGCTGTACATTGCCGTTGGTATCTCTGGCGCGATCCAGCATCTGGCGGGTATGAAAGATTCCAAAGTGATCGTTGCGATCAACAAGGATGAAGAGGCGCCGATCTTCCAGGTAGCGGACTACGGGCTGGTCGCCGACCTGTTCGAAGCGGTTCCGGAGCTGGAAAAGCTGGTCTGATCCGCCTGCTTCACTTATAAAGAAGCCCGGCCCTCGACAGAGGGCCGGGTTTTTTTGTTGCTGGACAAGGAGTGACGGATGGTGTTGCGCAACGCGAGCAAAGTGCTGGCATGCATGGCGGCGCTGTTGTCGCCAGTGGTGATGGCGGCGGGCAAGTGCGAGCGCCTCGTGGCGACCGGCAGCCCAGATGCGCCACCCTATTCCTGGCAGGACCCTGACGATCCCAAGCACCTGGTGGGGGCCAATGTCGACCTGCTGCGTCAGGTTCTAGGGGAGTTGGGAGTCAAGGTCGAAGTGCTCAATGCGGGGCGGCGCGATCAGGCGCTGGAAGAAGTGCGCAGTGGGCGCATGGACCTGCTGCTCGATACACCCATGCAAGTGGAGCAGCTGACCGCGTTGGACTATATCCACCCGCCGCTGCAGCAAAACGAATACCTGGTCTGGACCCGCCACGACGCGACGCTGGCGTTCCAGGGCCCGGCTGACCTTGCCAGCTATCAGGGGAGCCTGTCGGAGCGTGCACGACTGACCCCAGCCTTCACCGCCTTCGCCAAGGCCCAGCTCAAGCTGGTGCCGGCGCAGAACCTCACTCAGGCCTTCCAGAAACTGGTACTGGGCCAGGTCGATTATGTCTTGGCCGGGCGTTACTCGGGCATGGCCATGACCCAGAGTTTGGGCATGAGCAACAACCTGATCGCCCGCGGTTTGCCAGTGGACCGCCCGGGTTTATATCTGGCTGTGTCGCACAACTCGGCCTGCAACGACTCGTGGTTGCGTGGGCAATTGGCAAAAAAGCTGACAGAATTGCCGATCTCCGGTGCGTCCGAAGCCGTGCTGCAACGTAATGTCGAGCGCTGGAAGGCACAGATGCAAGTGCAGGCGGATGCCCCTAAACATTAGGAAGAGTGCGTGAGAACCCAATCCTTGATCCTAGCCGTGGCCATGCTCGGCCTGGCTGGCTGCGCCAATGATCCGGCGCCCAACGAACAGATGCGTATTTCCGAGCAGGCGCTGGAGCAGGCCAAAGCCGTCGGTGCCACCGATCAGGTCGAAGCGATGAAGCTGGCCGAAGACAAATTCGCCCGGGCCAAGACCAATATGCTCACCCAGGACTTTCGCGACGCGCGCATGCGTGCCGAACAGGCTGAGTTGGATGCGCGATTGGCCGAGGCGCAGGTGCTGAACCAGAAGAGTGAAGAGCAGCTGCAGCTGCTGCAGTCGCGGGTCAAGCGCCTGCACAAGCAGCTGGAGGTGCAGCCATGATGTTTGTGCATAAGAGCGCCGCGCTGGTACTCCTGGTGCTGGCGGCCGGCTTGCAAGGCTGTGCCAGCCAGCGCAGCTCGGCAGCGCTGGATGAAGCCACTGCGGCTTTCCAGAAGGTCAAGGACGATGCTGACGTGTTGCGCAGTGCGCCGCGTGACGTGATCCGAGCCGGTGAGTCGCTGTCGCGTGCCGAGCGCCTGTCCAGTTATATCGGCACGGGCAGTGACGTGCGCCATTACGCCTACCTGAGCCAGCGCTACAGCGAGATCGCCACCGAGCACGCCAAGCTGGCACTGAACCAGGAGCGCCGTGCCAAGCTCGACCTGGAACGCCAGCGTCTGCAGCTTGCGCTGCGTGAAGCGAAACTCGCCAGTGTTCAGCAGCAGGGCAAGTGGGTTGAGAACCAGATTGCCGCGCTGGCATCAGAACAGGCAGATCGTGGCCTGGTGATGACGCTGAGCGACGTGCTGTTCGACACCGGTAGCGCGGACCTCAGGAATTCGGCCAGTCGCACCGTGCTCAAGCTGGTCCAGTTCCTTCAACTCAATCCGCGCCGCGTGGTGCGGATCGAAGGTTACACCGACAGCACAGGCACCCCTGAAGACAACCTTAAATTGTCACGTGATCGTGCCCAGTCGGTGGCCGACATGCTGGTGGATCTGGGCATCGATGAGAGGCGCCTGCAGGTCGAAGGTTACGGCGACCAATACCCGATCGAAGCCAACGCCTCGGAGCGTGGCAGGGCGCAGAATCGCCGGGTCGAAATCGTTTTTTCTGACGACAAGGGCCGCCTGGCGCCCGCGCGCTGAGTGGGCTGACCAGGTGGCTCGGGGCCTCCTGGTCAAGGTCCTGACTGGGCAGTTCGGATGATGGCTGTCACACAACTGTAGCGTTGACGAACCAGCCATCTGTCCCAGTACACTTTGCAACTGTTACGGTATGCTTTACCGTCAGTTTGTCGTACAAGAACAACGAGCCCGTCTGCGAGCCGAGACAACCCCATGACCAACCTGCTGTTGTACCAGCGTATCGCCCAGCAACTGGCCGATGACATCCGTCGCGGTGTCTACCAGCCAGGCGAGCGTGTCCCGTCCGTGCGCAAGATGAGTGCCCAGCTCAACGTCAGCCATGCCACGGTGTTGCAGGCTTACGCCAATCTCGAGGATCAGGGGCTGATTCGCGCCCGGCCACAGTCGGGCTATTACGTGCACCAAACGCCTGCGCTGACCGCACAGACACCCGATATAGCCCGCGTTGAACGCCCCGGGCTGGTCACCCGCGCCAGCATTATTCAACAGGTTCTGACAGAAGCCCGCCGCGATGGGGTGTTTCCGTTCGGCGCTGCCGTACCTCATGTTGACTATCTGCCGGTGCGCGCTCTGCACCAGCAGATCGCCAAGGTCACCCGCTTTCACAGTCCGCGAGCCTTCAGCTACATGTTCAGCCCAGGCTTCGAACCTCTGCGCCGGCAGATTGCGATCCGCATGCGCGATGCAGGTGTGCTGGTCGATCCGCGGGAGGTCATCGTCACCCACGGTTGTGTCGATGCCTTGCAGATGTCATTGCGCGTGCTGACTCGCCCTGGTGATCTGATCGCCGCTGAGTCGCCCACCTATTATGGGCTGTTGCAGTTGGCTGACCTGCTGGGGTTGAAGGTTATCGAAATTCCCAGCGACCCCTCCACCGGCATCAGTCTCGAAGCCCTGCAGTTGGCTGCCAATCAGTGGTCGATCAAGGCGCTGGTACTGACGGCGCGCCTGAGCAACCCGCTCGGCGGCACCGTGCCGGAGGAGCGCCAGAAACAGCTGCTGCGCCTGGCATCGGACTTCGATATCCAGATCGTCGAGGACGATATCTACGGCGAATTGATGTTCGAGCAGGGCAAGACCAAGGCGCTCAAGGCCTTCGACCGGCTGGATCGAGTCATTTATTGCTCGAGCTTTTCCAAGACCCTTTCGCCAGGTGTGCGGGTCGGCTGGATGGTGGCGGGGCGTTATCAGGATGAAATTCAACGCCTTCAGACATTCACCACTCACTCAGCGTGTAGCGTGACGCAGATGGGGGTGGCGGCGTACTTGGAAAATGGGGGTTATGACCGGCACTTGCGCTACATCCGTCAGGAGTATCGCAAGAACCTCAGTGCGTACCAGTTGGCGGTCCAGCAACATTTTCCCGAGGGTACGCAGATGACCAGGCCCACCGGGGGCTTCATCCTCTGGGTCAGCCTGCCAGGGCGAGTGAATACGCAAGAATTGCATGTGCGTGCGCTGGAGCAGGGTATCAGTATCGCGCCCGGTCTGATCTTCAGTAACACCGAGCAATTCAACCACTGCATACGGCTCAACTGCGGCATTCCCTGGAACAAGGAAGCCGAAAGGGCGGTTATGACACTCGGTTTGTTGGCCCAGCAATTGTGCAGAGAATCACAGGCCTTACTTTTGTAAGGCTTGCCAGCGAAGGGCGGAACGGAGAGCATAGACACTTTCCATTCTCGCCTGCCTGCCGAAGTCCATGAATTTGTTGCCAAGTGCTGTGCTGGTCATCTGTCTTGTTCCGTTCTGGCTGCCAGGCTCCGCAGCTCACGCGGCGCAGCCTGCCGTCCAGGCACAAAGCGCGCAAGCCAAGACGCCAGCCAAGCCAGTGGCCAAAGCCAAGTCCGCGCCTCGTAAGGCCAAAGCCCGGGCCAAGCCGGTTAATAAGGCGGTAGCTCAGCCTCTACCAAAGCCCAAGTTGGACCTGAGCCTACCAGCCGAGATGGTCGACAAACTCGAGCCGCAAGTGGGTGTTTCCACGACGCGCCGCAAACCTCTGCTGCCGGCCATGTTCGCGGACAAGCCCGAAGACGATAGCCCGTTCCAGCTCAACGGTCGGCTGATCAGCAACGAAATGCAGTTGCAGTTGCGCAACGAAAGCCGCCGCGATGTCGAAGGGGCAGCACTGGATTTCGAGTTTCGTAATTGAGCGGCCGCAACTGACTGCCGAGTCACTGCAGATTTCATCGGCCTGGCAATTTCAAACGCATGTTTGAGCCGTTACTATCCAGGGGCGTTCGTCCCGTTCTGTTCCAGGGAGTCCTGATTTAGCCATGAATTGTCGCGAGGGCTGCGGTGCCTGCTGCATCGCTCCATCCATTTCTTCAGCGATGCCGCGCATGCCCCATGGCAAGCCTGCCGGTGAGCGCTGCCTGCACCTGACCTTGGACAATCTCTGCGACCTGTTCGGCAAGCCCGAGCGGCCCGCGGTGTGTGGAGGGTTCAAGGCCGATATCGAGGTGTGTGGCAACGATCGCGATGAGGCGATCAGGATTCTTGGCTGGTGGGAACAGATAACGGCGGCGTGAGAGGCTGGATCTTCGACAACAAGGATAAACATGATGAGATCGTTCAAGCGTATTGCACTGCTGTGTGGCATGAGTGTCTTGCTGGCTCCGGCGGCCTGGGCTGAAAACTGGCAGGTGGCCAAGAACGAGGAGGGCATCAAGGTTTCACTCAGTGAGGTGCCGGGCTCCAAGTACAAGGCTTATCAAGGGGTGACGCTGATCAAGGCGCCACTGGCCAAGGTGCAGGCGTTGCAGGAGGATGTGGTCGGTGCCTGCAAGTGGATTCACGAGTGCAAGTTGCAAAAGCTCTTGAAACAGGAGGGCGGCGAGGTTTGGACCTACACCCAATTCAATACGCCATGGCCTGTGACGCCGCGGGATTCGGTGCTGCGAGTGACCACCAAAAAAGGGGCTGACGGCAGCATCACCCGCGAGTTGGTCGAAGAGCCAACTTACATCCCGGAAGAAAAAGGTTTTGTGCGGGTTGCGAAAGTCGAGGGTTTCTGGAAGTTGGTGCCCAAGGGTGACAGCACCGAGGTGACCTATCAGGTGCATACTGAGCCAGGCGGCAGCGTGCCTGCGATGGTAGCCAACAAGTTTGTTGTCGATGCCCCGTTCAATACGCTAAAAGGGCTGCGTGAGCGGGCTGAGAAGAACTGAGGTTTTGTGCAGCCTGTCTGAGCCGCTTCGCGGGTGAGCCCGCTCCCGCACGGATCGATGCGAATGCCGAGGTCTGTGGTGGGGCGGCCCACTCGCGATGGCCGGGCGCAGGAAAAAGACAATAAAAAAGGCTGCCAACAGTGGCAGCCTTTTGAGTTCGGCCGGCAGGCTTACTTGCGGTCTTGCAGCTCGACGATGTCGCGTTGCAGTTCGCCGGTGTACAGCTGGCGAGGGCGGCCGATCTTGTACGGGCTGGAGAGCATTTCTTTCCAGTGCGAGATCCAGCCGACGGTGCGTGCCAGGGCGAAGATCACGGTGAACATGCTGGTTGGAATGCCGATCGCTTTGAGGATGATGCCCGAATAGAAGTCGACGTTCGGGTACAGCGAGCGCTCGATGAAGTAAGGATCGGTCAGGGCGATCTCTTCCAGGCGCATGGCCAGCTCAAGCTGCGGATCGTTCTTGATGCCCAGCTCGCCCAGCACTTCGTCGCAGGTCTGCTTCATCACGGTGGCGCGTGGGTCGCGGTTTTTGTACACGCGGTGACCGAAGCCCATGAGCTTGAACGGGTCGTTCTTGTCTTTGGCCTTGGCGATGTAGGTGTCGATGTTCGAAACATCGCCAATTTCATCGAGCATGGTCAGTACCGCTTCGTTCGCACCGCCGTGGGCCGGGCCCCACAGAGCGGCGATGCCAGCGGCGATACAGGCGAACGGGTTGGCACCCGAGGAGCCAGCTAAGCGTACGGTGGAGGTGGAGGCGTTCTGCTCGTGGTCGGCATGGAGAATGAAGATGCGATCCATGGCCTTGGCCAACACTGGGCTGATCGGTTTGATCTCGCACGGGGTGTTGAACATCATGTGCAGGAAGTTTTCCGCGTACGACAGGTCGTTGCGCGGATACATCATCGGCTGGCCCATGGAGTACTTGTAAACCATCGCAGCCAGGGTCGGCATCTTGGCGACCAGGCGCACCGCAGAAATTTCGCGGTGTTGCGGGTTATTGATGTCCAGGGAGTCGTGATAGAACGCCGACAGGGCGCCGACTACGCCGCACATTACCGCCATCGGGTGAGCATCGCGGCGGAAACCGTTGAAGAACGATTTCAGCTGCTCGTGAACCATGGTGTGGTTTTTCACGGTGCTGACGAACTGGGCCTTCTGCTCGGCATTCGGCAGTTCGCCGTTGAGCAGCAGGTAGCAGGTTTCCAGGTAGTCGGATTTCTCGGCGAGCTGTTCGATCGGGTAGCCGCGGTGCAGCAGCACGCCTTTGTCGCCGTCGATGTAGGTGATCTTCGACTCGCACGAGGCGGTCGCCATGAAACCTGGGTCGAAGGTGAAGTGACCAGTGGCCCCCAACCCGCGGACGTCGATTACATCAGGACCAACGGTGCCGGTTAAAATGGGCAGCTCGACGGGGGCAGCGCCCTCGATGACCAACTGCGCTTTTTTGTCAGCCATGTGGCCTCCTATTAATGCTTGAAATCATCAGACAGCCCCCCACGCAGGGCCCGCACCACTATAGAGAAGTAAATTCGAATGTCAATTTGCCTAAAGGCTGGTTGAAACGGCCCTCAACGCCTGATTTTTCAAGAATTTCTCGCCCATTTACGCCTTTTGCTCGCTAAAGGCAATCCGCTATTTGGGCTACCCCGTCACGTTGTCATAAGCAGCCTAACTGTCTATACTCGGCACCCGACTCCCTGGGCTTGCAAGCCTGAACCAGGGGGGGTCGCCGTTCCCTGGGTGGTGGGTACCTGACCAGTACACTTACCAACAACTTTGCCCTGATTCGCTAGGGGCTCTTCAGTGTGAAAAAAGCCGTGAAAAGCCAACGACCTGTAAACCTAGACCTAAGGACCATCAAGCTTCCCGTCACTGCGTACACGTCCATTCTTCACCGTATCTCCGGCGTCATCCTGTTCCTTGGCCTTGCCATCATGCTTTATGCATTGGGCAAGTCGCTGGGTTCCGAGGAAGGTTTCGGCGAGGTGAAGGCGTGTCTGACCAGCCCGCTGGCCAAGTTCGTGACCTGGGGCCTGCTGTCCGCCCTGCTTTATCACCTCGTGGCAGGTGTTCGTCACCTGATCATGGACATGGGTATCGGTGAGACGCTGGAAGGCGGCAAGCTGGGCTCGAAAATCGTGATCGTCATCTCCGTGGTGCTGATCGTTCTGGTGGGAGTTTGGGTATGGTAACCAATGTCACGAACCTGTCGCGTTCGGGCCTCTATGACTGGATGGCGCAGCGCGTTTCTGCGGTCGTTCTCGCGGCTTACTTCCTCTTCCTGATCGGCTACGTGGTCGCCCACCCAGGCATCGACTACACCCAATGGCACGCTCTGTTCTCCAATAACGCGATGCGGATCTTCAGTCTGCTGGCCCTCGTTGCCCTGGGCGCTCACGCCTGGGTCGGCATGTGGACCATCGCCACTGACTACCTGACGCCTATGTCGTTCGGCAAGTCGGCAACTGCGATTCGTTTCCTGTTCCAGGCGGTATGCGGCGTTGCGATGTTCGCTTACTTCGTCTGGGGTGTGCAGATTCTTTGGGGTATCTGATCCATGGCTAGCATTCCAACCATTTCTTTCGACGCCATCATCATCGGTGGCGGCGGTGCCGGCATGCGCGCAGCGCTGCAGCTGGCTCAGGGCGGTCACAAGACTGCCGTAGTCACCAAGGTCTTCCCGACCCGTTCGCACACTGTATCCGCCCAGGGCGGCATCACCTGCGCCATCGCCTCGGCCGACCCGAACGACGACTGGCGCTGGCACATGTACGATACCGTCAAGGGTTCCGACTACATCGGTGACCAGGACGCTATCGAATACATGTGTCAGGAAGGCCCTGCTGCGGTCTTCGAGCTGGACCACATGGGTCTGCCGTTCTCGCGTACCGAAACTGGCCGTATCTACCAGCGTCCGTTCGGTGGTCAGTCCAAGGACTTCGGTAAAGGTGGCCAGGCCGCCCGTACTTGTGCTGCGTCCGACCGTACCGGCCATGCGCTGCTGCACACCCTGTATCAAGGCAACCTGAAGGCAGGCACCACCTTCCTCAACGAGTACTACGCCGTTGATCTGGTGAAGAACAAGGAAGGCGCGTTCGTCGGTGTGATTGCGATCTGCATCGAAACCGGCGAAACCATGTACATCAAGTCCAAGGCCACCGTTCTGGCCACTGGCGGTGCTGGTCGTATCTATGCCTCCACCACCAACGCCCTGATCAACACCGGTGACGGTATCGGTATGGCCCTGCGTGCCGGTGTGCCGGTGCAGGACATCGAGATGTGGCAGTTCCACCCGACCGGCATTGCCGGCGCCGGTGTATTGGTCACAGAGGGTTGCCGCGGTGAGGGTGGTTACCTGATCAACGCCCATGGCGAGCGCTTCATGGAGCGTTACGCGCCGAACGCCAAAGACTTGGCCGGCCGCGACGTGGTCGCCCGCTCCATGGTCAAGGAAATCATCGCCGGCAACGGCGTGGGCCCGAACAAGGACCACGTACTGCTGAAGCTGGATCACCTGGGCGAAGAAGTGCTGCACAGCCGTCTGCCAGGTATCTGCGAACTGTCCAAGACCTTCGCCCACGTCGACCCTGTGGTCGCGCCGGTGCCGGTCGTTCCGACCTGCCACTACATGATGGGCGGCGTTGCCACCAACATTCATGGCCAGGCCATCACCATGGACGAAGAAGGCAAGGATCACATCATTCCTGGCCTGTTCGCCGTAGGTGAAGTTGCTTGTGTATCGGTTCACGGTGCCAACCGCCTGGGCGGCAACTCGCTGCTCGACCTGGTAGTGTTCGGCCGTGCTGCCGGCCTGCACCTGGAGAAGGCGCTGAGCGACGGTATCGAGCACCTGGACGCCAGCGACACCGACATCGATGTCGCCCTGAGCCGCCTGAACAAGCTCAACGAGCGCAACACTGGCGAAGACGTTGCCAGCCTCAAGCGCGAGCTGCAAAGCTGCATGCAGAACTACTTCGGTGTGTTCCGTACCGGCGAATACATGCTCAAGGGTATCGAGCAGTTGGCCGGCCTGCGCGAGCGCATCGCCAACGTCAAGATCAACGACAAGTCCCAGGCCTTCAACACCGCGCGTATCGAAGCGCTGGAGTTGCAGAACCTGCTGGAAGTCGCCGAAGCTACCGCCATTGCGGCCGAAGCCCGTAAAGAGTCCCGCGGCGCGCACGCCCGTGAAGACTTCGAAGACCGTGATGACGAGAACTGGCTGTGCCACACCCTCTACTACCCGGGTGAGAAGCGCGTAGCCAAGCGTGGCGTCAACTTTGCGCCGAAGACTGTTCCAGCCTTCGAACCAAAAGTCCGGACTTACTGAGGTGGCTGCTATGTTGAAAGTCGAAGTTTATCGTTACAACCCGGATACCGACTCGGCGCCCAAGATGGAGTCGTTCGACGTCGACACCGGCGGAAAGGACCTGATGGTCCTGGACGTGCTGGCGCTGATCAAGGAGAAGGACGAGGGTTTCTCGTACCGTCGCTCCTGTCGTGAGGGCGTTTGCGGTTCCGATGGCATGAATATGAACGGCAAGAACGGCCTGGCTTGCATCACGCCTCTGTCGGGTGTGGTCAAGGGCAACAAGCTGGTTCTGCGTCCGCTGCCAGGCCTGCCGGTCATTCGTGACCTGGTGGTCGATATGAGCATCTTCTACAAGCAGTACGAGAAGGTGAAACCGTTCCTGCAAAACGACACTCCAGCCCCGGCTATCGAGCGTCTGCAGTCGCCGGAAGATCGCGAAAAGCTGGACGGGCTGTACGAGTGCATTCTGTGCGCTTGCTGCTCGACCTCCTGCCCGTCGTTCTGGTGGAACCCGGACAAGTTCCTGGGCCCGGCCGCGCTGCTGCAGGCTTATCGCTTCCTGGCCGACAGCCGTGATACCAAGACCCAGGAGCGCCTGGCGTCCCTGGATGACCCGTTCAGCGTATTCCGCTGCCGCGGGATCATGAACTGCGTCAACGTTTGCCCGAAGGGTCTGAACCCAACCAAGGCAATCGGCCACGTACGTAACATGCTGCTGCAAAGCGGCACCTGATTCAAAGCGTTGTAACTGCAGTATGCCGAGGTGCGGGTGGTGAGCCCGCACTGAGGTAAAACCTGAGCAAGGGCTCACGAAGCTCGCGCTCGATACCTATGAAGATATGAGACCAGCAGGGGCTTTCCGGGCTGGTACCCGGAAAATCAGCAGGATCCAAGTGGCGTGGTTCAGTCGCTTCTTTCGGACTTTTCCAGGTTTGCTGTGGTTTTTTGCCGATCAGTCCCCTAACCGAGGGTGACCAAGCATGCAAGAAAGCGTGATGCAGCGCATGTGGGAAAGCGCCCACCTTTCAGGTGGTAACGCTGCATATGTGGAAGAGCTCTACGAACTCTACCTGCACGACCCTAACGCTGTGCCAGAAGAGTGGCGCACTTACTTCCAGAAGTTGCCCGCCGACGGCAGCACCGCTACCGATGTATCGCACTCGACGATCCGCGACCATTTCGTACTGCTGGCAAAGAACCAGCGCCGCGCTCAGCCGGTTTCTGCCGGGAGCGTGAGCACAGAACACGAGAAGAAGCAGGTTGAAGTTCTGCGACTGATCCAGGCCTATCGTATGCGCGGCCATCAGGCTGCCAAGCTCGACCCGTTGGGCTTGTGGCAGCGACCTGCGCCAGTAGACCTGTCGATCAATCATTACGGCTTGACCAATGCCGATCTTGATACGACCTTCCGTGCCGGCGACCTGTTCATCGGCAAAGAGGAGGCGAGCCTACGCGAGATCTTCGAGGCCCTCCAGAAGACATATTGTCGCACCATTGGCGCCGAGTTCACCCACATTGTCGATTCTGAGCAGCGCAGCTGGTTCCAGCAGCGCCTGGAAAGCGTGCGCGGTCGTCCGGAGTTTTCCGCCGACGTGCAGGCCCACCTGCTCGAGCGCGTGACTGCCGGTGAGGGCCTGGAGAAGTACCTGGGCACCAAGTACCCTGGTACCAAACGCTTCGGCCTGGAGGGCGGCGAAAGCCTGATCCCGATGCTGGACGAAATGATCCAGCGCTCCGGCTCCTACGGCACCAAGGAAGTGGTGATCGGCATGGCCCACCGCGGCCGTCTGAACGTGCTGGTCAACACCTTCGGCAAGAACCCGCGCGAGCTGTTCGACGAGTTCGAAGGCAAGAAGATGAACGAGCTGGGCTCCGGTGACGTGAAGTATCACCAGGGCTTCTCCTCCAACGTGATGACGCCGGGCGGCGAAGTCCACCTGGCCATGGCGTTCAACCCGTCCCACCTGGAAATCGTCTCGCCAGTGGTGGAAGGGTCGGTGCGTGCCCGTCAGGACCGCCGCAACGATACCCTGGGTGACAAGGTACTGCCGATCTCGATCCACGGCGATGCAGCATTCGCCGGCCAGGGCGTGGTCATGGAAACCTTCCAGATGTCGCAGACCCGCGGTTTCAAGACCGGCGGCACCGTGCACATCGTGATCAACAACCAGGTTGGTTTCACCATCAGCAATCCGCTGGACGCGCGCTCCACCGAGTACGCCACCGACGTTGCCAAGATGATTCAGGCGCCGATCCTGCACGTTAACGGCGACGACCCGGAAGCCGTATTGTTCGTGACTCAGCTGGCCGTCGACTACCGCATGCAGTTCAAGCGTGACGTAGTCATCGACTTGGTCTGCTACCGTCGCCGCGGGCACAACGAGGCAGACGAGCCGAACGGTACTCAGCCGCTGATGTACCAGCAGATCAGCAAGCAGCGTACCACGCGCGAGCTGTATGCCGAGTCGCTGATCCAGGCCGGTCGCATCGATGCCGAGCGCGCCCAGGCCAAGATCGACGAATACCGCAACGCCCTGGACAACGGGCTGCACGTGGTCAAGAGCCTGGTCAAAGAACCGAACCGTGAGCTGTTCGTCGATTGGCGCCCTTACCTGGGCCATGCCTGGACTGCCCGCCACGACACCCGCTTCGACCTCAAGACCCTGCAGGACCTGTCGGCCAAGCTGCTGGAACTGCCTGAAGGCTTCGTCGTCCAGCGTCAGGTTGCCAAGATCTACGAAGACCGCCAGAAGATGCAGGCCGGTGGCTTGCCGATCAACTGGGGTTACGCGGAGACCATGGCCTACGCCACCCTGCAGTTCGAAGGTCACCCGATCCGCATGACCGGCCAGGACATCGGCCGTGGCACCTTCTCGCACCGTCACGCTGTGCTGCACAACCAGAAGGACGCCAGCACTTACGTTCCGCTGAAAAACCTGTTCCCAGGCCAGCCGCGGTTCGAGCTGTACGACTCCTTCCTGTCGGAAGAGGCGGTACTGGCCTTCGAATACGGCTATTCCACCACCACGCCGAACGCGCTGGTGATCTGGGAAGCCCAGTTCGGCGACTTCGCCAACGGTGCGCAAGTGGTGATCGACCAGTTCATCACCAGCGGTGAGCACAAATGGGGCCGCCTGTGCGGTCTGACCATGCTGCTGCCACACGGCTATGAAGGGCAGGGGCCTGAGCACTCCTCCGCGCGCCTGGAGCGCTACCTGCAACTGTGCGCCGAGCACAACATCCAGGTTTGCGTGCCCACCACGCCTGCACAGATCTACCACCTGCTGCGTCGTCAGGTCATCCGTCCGCTGCGTAAGCCGCTGATCGTACTGACGCCGAAGTCGCTGCTGCGCCACAAGCTGGCCATTTCGACCTTGGAAGACCTGGCCGAAGGCTCGTTCCAGACCGTGATCCCGGAAATCGACACCCTCGATCCGGCCAAGGTCGAGCGCCTGGTGCTGTGCGGCGGCAAGGTTTACTACGACCTGCTGGAAAAACGCCGTGCCGAAGGCCGTGAAGACATCGCCATCGTGCGTATCGAGCAGCTGTATCCGTTCCCAGAGGACGACCTGGTCGAGATCCTCTCGCCTTACACCAACCTCAAGCATGCGGTTTGGTGTCAGGAAGAACCGATGAACCAGGGTGCCTGGTACAGCAGTCAGCACCACATGCGCCGTATCCTGGGCCGTCACAACAAGGCTCTGGTCCTGGAATACGCCGGTCGCGACGCTTCCGCCGCGCCTGCCTGTGGTTACGCATCGAAGCACGCCGAGCAGCAAGAGAAACTGCTGCAAGACGCCTTCACTGTTTAATGCCTTCGCGCACCTGAAACCGAATTTAAGGAAACACAGATAATGGCTATCGAGATCAAAGCCCCAACCTTCCCGGAATCGGTTGCCGATGGCACCGTTGCCACCTGGCACAAACAGCCTGGCGATGCCGTCAAGCGTGACGAACTGATCGTCGACATCGAAACCGACAAAGTCGTCCTGGAAGTACTGGCCACCGCCGACGGTGTGCTGGGCGCCATCGTCAAAGGCGAGGGCGACACCGTCCTGTCCGATGAAGTGCTGGGCTCGATCGTTGAAGGCGGTGCTGCCGCCGCCGCCCCTGCTGCTGCCCCTGCTGCCGCTGCTCCGGCCGCCACCGCCGCCGCCGATGCTGGCGAAGACGACCCGATCGCAGCACCTGCCGCCCGCAAGCTGGCCGAAGAGAACGGTATCGACCTGGCTGCCGTTGCCGGCACGGGTAAAGGTGGCCGCATCACCAAGGAAGACGTCGTCGCTGCCGTGGCCAACAAGAAATCGGCGCCTGCTCCGGCTGCCAAGCCTGCTGCAGCGGCCGCTGCCCCGGTGGTGGTTGCCGCTGGCGATCGCACCGAGAAGCGCGTGCCGATGACCCGCCTGCGCGCCAAGATCGCCGAACGCCTGGTCGAAGCCCAGTCGAGCATGGCGATGCTGACCACTTTCAACGAAGTCGACATGACCGAAGTCATGGCGCTGCGTTCGAAGTACAAGGATCTGTTCGAGAAGACCCACAACGGCGTGCGCCTGGGCTTCATGTCGTTCTTCGTCAAGGCTGCTACCGAAGCGCTCAAGCGCTTCCCGGCTGTCAACGCCTCGATCGACGGCAACGACATCGTCTACCACGGTTATGCCGATGTCGGCGTTGCCGTATCCAGCGACCGCGGCCTGGTGGTGCCGGTACTGCGCAACGCCGAGTCGATGAGCCTGGCTGAAATCGAGAACGGTATCGCCACCTTCGGCAAGAAGGCCCGTGACGGCAAGCTGGCAATCGAGGAAATGACCGGCGGCACCTTCACCATCACCAACGGTGGTACCTTCGGTTCGATGATGTCGACCCCGATCGTCAACCCGCCACAAGCTGCCATCTTGGGCATGCACAACATCATCCAGCGTCCGATGGCCATCAACGGCCAGGTGGTCATCCGCCCGATGATGTACCTGGCGCTGTCCTACGATCACCGTCTGATCGACGGCAAGGAAGCGGTAACCTTCCTGGTCACCATCAAGAACCTGCTGGAAGATCCGTCTCGCCTGCTGCTGGACATCTAATCGAACAGCCAAAAGTTGCAAGCTGCAAGCTTCGAGCAGAAGCGTGTAGGCTTGCAGCTTTTGGCTTGTAGCTAGTTGCTGATAAGGAATCTTTTATGACCCAGAAATTTGACGTAGTGGTAATCGGTGCAGGTCCTGGCGGCTATGTGGCTGCCATCAAGGCCGCACAACTTGGTCTGAAGACTGCCTGTATCGAGAAGTACACCGACGCCGAGGGTAAGCTGGCCCTGGGTGGCACCTGCTTGAACGTAGGTTGCATTCCATCCAAGGCGCTGCTGGACAGCTCCTGGAAGTACAAGGAAGCCAAGGAGAGCTTCAACGTCCACGGTATTTCCACCGGTGACGTGCAGATGGATGTTGGCACCATGGTTGGTCGCAAGGCTGGCATCGTCAAGAACCTGACCAGCGGTGTTGCAACGCTGTTCAAGGCCAACGGCGTGACTTCGATCCAGGGCCACGGCAAGCTGCTGGCTGGCAAGAAAGTCGAAGTGACCAAAGCTGACGGCACTACCGAAGTCATCGAAGCCGAAAACGTGATCCTCGCTTCGGGTTCCCGCCCGATCGACATCCCACCAGCGCCTGTCGACCAGAACGTCATCGTCGACTCCACCGGCGCACTGGAATTCCAATCGGTACCCAAGCGCCTGGGCGTGATCGGTGCTGGCGTGATCGGCCTGGAACTGGGCTCCGTGTGGGCTCGCCTGGGTGCTGAAGTCACTGTTCTTGAGGCTCTGGATACCTTCCTGATGGCTGCCGACACCGCCGTGTCCAAAGAAGCCCAGAAGACCCTGACCAAGCAAGGCCTGGACATCAAACTGGGTGCTCGCGTCACCGGTTCGAAAGTCAACGGCAACGAAGTCGAAGTCACCTACACCAACGCCGAAGGCGAGCAGAAGATTACCTTCGACAAGCTGATCGTCGCGGTCGGCCGCCGTCCGGTAACTACCGATCTGCTGGCTGCTGACAGCGGTGTGAACATCGACGAGCGCGGCTATATCTACGTCGATGACTACTGCGCCACCAGCGTGCCGGGCGTCTACGCCATCGGCGACGTGGTGCGTGGCCTGATGCTGGCGCACAAGGCCTCGGAAGAGGGCATCATGGTGGTCGAGCGCATCAAGGGCCACAAGGCTCAGATGAACTACGACCTGATCCCATCGGTGATCTACACCCACCCGGAAATCGCTTGGGTCGGCAAGACCGAACAAGCCTTGAAGGCCGAGGGTGTTGAGGTTAACGTAGGCACCTTCCCGTTCGCGGCCAGTGGCCGTGCCATGGCAGCCAACGACACGGGTGGTTTCGTCAAGGTCATCGCCGACGCCAAGACCGACCGCGTTCTGGGCGTTCACGTGATCGGCCCATCGGCTGCCGAACTGGTACAGCAGGGCGCAATCGCAATGGAATTCGGCACCAGTGCCGAGGACCTGGGCATGATGGTCTTCAGCCATCCAACCCTGTCCGAAGCGCTGCATGAAGCAGCGCTGGCAGTGAATGGCGGCGCCATTCACGTAGCCAACCGTAAGAAGCGTTAATCATAAGAAACCACGGCGGTCTGCCCGTCGTGAGTCTTGCGTGCATGACTCACCGCGGAATGTCCGCCGGACCAGGCTACACGGGAAAACCCGGGGTCAATGGTCACAGGTGGTGCGGCGCCAGTGATGGCGCAGCGCCGAAGCGCAGTACCTAACGAAGACGGTAAAAAGCATGAATCTTCACGAGTATCAGGGTAAGCAGCTGTTCGCTGAGTACGGCCTGCCAGTTTCCAAGGGTTTCGCGGTCGACACCCCTGAAGAAGCAGCAGAAGCCTGCGACAAGATCGGTGGTTCGGAGTGGGTCGTCAAAGCCCAGGTCCACGCCGGTGGTCGCGGTAAAGCGGGCGGCGTAAAGCTGGTTCGCAGCAAGGAAGACGCCAAGGCGTTCGCTGCACAGTGGTTGGGCAAGAATCTGGTTACTTACCAGACCGATGCCAACGGTCAACCCGTCTCCAAGATTCTGGTCGAATCCTGCACCGACATCGCCAAAGAGCTGTACCTGGGCGCTGTAGTGGACCGTTCGAGCCGCCGTATCGTGTTCATGGCCTCCACCGAAGGTGGCGTGGACATCGAGAAAGTCGCGCACGAAACGCCTGAGAAGATCCTCAAGGCCACCATCGACCCACTGGTTGGCGCTCAGCCGTTCCAGGGTCGTGAGCTGGCATTCCAGCTGGGTCTGGAAGGCAAGCAAGTACAACAGTTCGCCAAGATCTTCGTAGGCCTGGCCAAGCTGTTCAAGGATCACGATCTGGCCCTGCTGGAAGTGAACCCGCTGGTGATCAAGGCCGATGGCGATCTGCACTGCCTCGATGCCAAGATCAACATCGACGCCAACGCCATGTACCGTCAGCCTAAGCTGAAGACTTTCCACGACCCGTCTCAGGACGACGCCCGTGAAGCTCACGCTGCCAAGTTCGAACTGAACTACGTTGCCCTTGAAGGTAACATCGGCTGCATGGTCAACGGTGCCGGCCTGGCCATGGGTACCATGGATATCGTCAACCTGCACGGCGGCAAGCCAGCCAACTTCCTCGACGTGGGCGGTGGTGCTACCAAAGAGCGCGTTACCGAAGCGTTCAAGATCATTCTGTCCGACAGCAATGTCGCGGCCGTTCTGGTCAACATCTTCGGCGGCATCGTTCGTTGCGACATGATTGCCGAAGGCATCATCGGTGCAGTGAAAGAAGTTGGCGTCAAGGTTCCGGTTGTGGTTCGCCTCGAAGGCAACAACGCCGAACTGGGCGCTAAAGTACTGGCAGAAAGCGGTTTGAACATCATTGCGGCAACCAGCCTGACCGACGCTGCTCAACAAGTTGTCAAAGCTGCGGAGGGCAAGTAATGAGCGTCCTGATCAATAAAGACACCAAAGTCATCTGCCAGGGCTTCACCGGCTCGCAGGGTACTTTCCACTCCGAACAAGCCATTGCCTACGGCACCAAGATGGTCGGCGGCGTTACCCCAGGCAAGGGTGGTACCACCCACCTGGGCCTGCCGGTGTTCAACACCGTCAAGGAAGCCGTGGAAGCCACCGGCGCTGACGCTTCGGTCATCTACGTTCCAGCTCCGTTCTGCAAGGACTCGATCCTGGAAGCTGCATTCGGCGGCATCAAGCTGATCGTCTGCATCACCGAAGGTATCCCGACCCTGGACATGCTCGATGCCAAGGTCAAGTGCGATGAACTGGGCGTGACCCTGATCGGCCCTAACTGCCCAGGCGTGATCACGCCAGGCGAGTGCAAGATCGGCATCATGCCAGGCCACATCCACTTGCCAGGCAAGGTCGGTATCGTTTCGCGTTCCGGCACCCTGACCTATGAAGCGGTCAAGCAGACCACCGACGCCGGCTTCGGCCAGTCGACCTGCGTAGGTATCGGCGGTGACCCGATCCCAGGCTCGAACTTCATCGATATCCTCAAGCTGTTCCAGGAAGATCCGAAGACCGAAGCGATCGTCATGATCGGTGAGATCGGCGGCTCGGCTGAAGAAGAAGCGGCGGCCTACATCAAGGCCAATGTGACCAAACCAGTCGTTTCCTACATCGCCGGTGTAACTGCACCTGCGGGCAAGCGCATGGGCCACGCTGGCGCCATCATCTCCGGCGGCAAGGGCACTGCGGACGAGAAGTTCGCCGCGCTGCAGGACGCTGGTGTGAAGACCGTGCGTTCCCTGGCTGACATCGGCAAGGCACTGGCCGAGCTGACCGGCTGGGAAGCCAAGAAGTAATACCTGCTACACCCCCCCACGCGCACAAAGGCCACCTTCGGGTGGCCTTTGTCGTTGCTGGCAGGCGCATTTCAGCTTGTGGAAAATTCGATAGGTGCTGTCAGGTTTTTCCACCAGACATTTGCTCGAATCGGCAATAAATTATCGCCGCAGTCAGATAACCAGACGACAAACACTTACGCACATCGGACAAGCAGCACTGGATCAGTGCGTTTGTTGGGTAAAACGGTTAATCTACGCGCTCACTCTGTGCCCGTACCCCAAAAGGGAACGACACGCTAAACGGGTCTGGCTCATCAAGCCGGGCAGCATTTCCCCGCATCCAAATGGGAAATCCCCTCTCGAATCCCGATTTCAGCAGTGTGGTACTACCTTAAATGAAAGTTCTCAAAGGCCAGGATATCCTGGCGCTTGGCTTTATGACGTTCGCGCTTTTCGTAGGCGCTGGCAACATCATTTTTCCGCCTATCGTAGGCCTGCAGTCCGGCCCACACGTATGGATGGCGGCTCTGGGCTTTTTGGTCACTGCTGTGGGCTTACCGGTCATCACCGTAGTCGCCCTGGCCAAAGTCGGTGGCGGCATGGACGCCCTGAGCAGCCCGATCGGCAAGTTCTTCGGTGGCCTGCTAGCGGCCGTTTGCTACCTGTCGGTCGGTCCACTGTTCGCCACGCCGCGTACGGCAACGGTGTCGTTCGAAGTTGGCGTGGCGCCGTTGACGGGTGAAAGCCCAACTGCGCTGTTCATCTACAGCCTGGTTTATTTCGCAGTGGTCTTGGCGGTGTCGATGTATCCAGGCAAGTTGCTGGACACGGTCGGCCGCTTTCTCGCGCCACTTAAGATCATCGCTTTGGCGGTGCTGGGTATTGCAGCCTTCGCCCTGCCGGCCGGGACCATCGGTGAGGCGCAGCCGGCCTACGCCGCCTCGGCATTCTCCAAGGGCTTCTCCGATGGCTACCTGACCATGGACACACTCGGTGCGCTGGTGTTCGGTATCGTCATCGTCAACGCCATTCGTTCGCGTGGTGTCGAATCGCCCAAGCTGATCACCCGCTACGCCATTATCGCCGGCCTGATCGCCGGTGTCGGCTTGGCATTGGTATACATCAGCCTGTTCCGCCTGGGTGCCGGTAGTCACGATATCGCCGCCGGAGCCACTAACGGTGCCGCTGTCCTGCATGCCTACGTGCAGCATACCTTCGGCTCCCTGGGCAGCGGCTTCCTTGCGGTGCTGATTGCCTTGGCGTGCCTGGTGACCGCAGTGGGCCTGACCTGTGCCTGTGCGGAGTACTTCAGCCAGATGCTGCCGTTGTCGTACCGTGCGTTGGTGGTGATCCTAGCTGGCTTCTCGCTGTTGATCTCCAACCTGGGCCTGACCAAGCTGATCATGTTCTCGATCCCGGTCCTCACCGCCATCTATCCGCCATGCATCGTAGTGGTGGGGCTGAGCTTCGTGAAAGAGCTGTGGAATTCGCCTACGCGCATCCTGGCACCGGTAATGCTGGTATCGCTGGTCTTTGGGATCGTCGATGCGATCAAGGGCAGCGACATTGCCCACGTGCTGCCTGATGCCCTGGCACACTTGCCGCTGAGCGATCAAGGCTTGGCCTGGCTGGTGCCGTCGGTGTTGACTCTGATTGGCGCAGTGGTGTGCGACCGTATGCTGGGCAAGCCCCGCGAAGCCTTGGCATAAGCCGTTGATGCCTGAACGCGGCGCCGGCCAAAAGCCATAGGCTGTCTGCCAAGGGTCAAGACGAAGAAAGCCCCGTACCTCTAATGGTGCGGGGCTTTTTCGTTTCAGGTGTGCCTTTTGCCGCTGTTGGACGTCGAAACCCGGATACTTGTATTTGTGCTGCCCCTCGGGAAATCTGCATGAACTTCATCCAAAGCAACCTTCACAACCTACTGGCTGTCTGCTGGTTCGTAGTCTGCTGGGGTGGTTACACCCGCTATGCCATCTGGAAGGGGCGCGATACTGCCTGCCTGGCCAGTGTGCTGCATTTGTACCGGGAAGACTGGATGCGCCGCATGCTGCTGCGCGACAACCGTATTGCAGATGCCAGCGTTATCGGCAACCTGGAGCGCAACGCCTCATTCTTTGCCTCCAGCACGCTGATTATCCTGGCAGGGATTCTGACCGTGTTGGGGGCGTCGGATCGCGCGCTGTCGTTGCTTGCAGACCTACCCCTGGTGCAGCAGACCTCGCAAGGAATGTCCGAGATCAAGCTGCTGTGCCTGGCCTTGGTCTTCGTCTACGCCTTTTTCACGTTCAGTTGGTGCATGCGTCAATACAACTTTGCCGCCGTGCTGGTGGGGTCTGCACCGATGATCGGTGAGCGTCAGGTCAATGAGCTGGAGCGTAAGGCTTTTGCTTCTCGAGCAGCGCGCGTGCTGTCGCTGGCGGCCAACCAGTTCAACTTGGGCCTGCGCTCTTATTACTTTGGGATGGCCATGCTGACCTGGTTCATCAGCCCATGGCTATTCATGGTCATGAGTGTGGGGGTGGTTCTGATTTTGTATCGCCGCGAGTTTCACTCCGATGTACTGGACGTTATGGTCTTCACACCCACTGAAAGTCCAGCGACCGACACGCCAAGAGAAAGTTCCGGCATAACTAACTGAATCGATTAATCGCTAAATCTCAGGCACAAAAAAACCCGACAATGTCGGGTTTTTTTGTTTGGACCCAATTACTGCTTGGCAGGTTCGGTCGGAGCTGGAGTCGCAGGGGCAGCCTCTTGGGCAGCCTTTTGCTCGGCTTCAGCCTGATCTTTGGCGGCTTCGGCATTTTCCTTGGCAGCGTCGTTCATCTTATCCTGAGCATCGCTCATCTTTTCCTGAGCTTGTTCACGGTGTTCTTGTGCGTCCTGGGCTTTGTCTTCACTCGCTTTATCGCAAGCAGCCAGGCCCATGGCAGCAGCCAGCATCAGAGCAAAAGCAAAAGGTTTACGCATGGGGTTGTTTCCTCTTAGTGATAAGTGAGTTGTTTCTTCGAGTTCAGCCCTGCCGAAGAAGTTCCGCATTCGTTCAAGATATATAACGCACCGTTCTACATGGACTTTTTACTGGTTTTATGCCGTCAAGGCAGTGATCACGGAAACAGCGTATGAACGATTCAAGCTTGCCGGCCATGGCCGAACGTTTTCTTTCAGCATTAAGTCACTGTCGGTTGTTGGACATGCGCGTGGCCCATGCCGACAGTGAGGGGATGACGCTGGTCATGCCCTGGTCCCCGGCAATCGTCGGCAACCCGCAGACGGGCGCGGTACACGGCGGGGCATTGACCACCCTGATGGATACAACCTGTGGGATGGCCACGTTGTGCGTACTGCCACGTTTCGAGGTATGCCCGACACTGGACCTGCGTATCGACTACATGCATGGCGCGTTACCCGGCAAGCCAATCTACGGGCATGCTCAATGTTATAGAGTGACACGCGACGTGATCTTCACCCGTGGCACCGCCTATCAGGACGACCCTGGCCAGCCAATCTGCCATGTTGTGGGCACCTTCATGCGCCTGGGTCAGGAGATCAAAGGGGGCATCCGCTTCGGTAACAGTCTCAAGGAGGGTGGCGCATGATCCCTGAAGACGTCCGGTTGCAACTGAACGCTGCCCATGCACGTGGTGAGTACGAGCCGTTGCTAGGCTTGATCCCCTATGCCGGCCTTATCGGTATTCAGTGCCAGCGTGAGGGCGACGACCTGCTGTTTTGCCTACCAGCCAGTCAGCGCAACATTGGCAACCCCTTGCTGCCGGCCATTCATGGTGGTGTCATCGCGGGTTTCATGGAGCTTGCTGCGGCGCTTTACCTGCTTGTCTACAGCGAAAGCGCGAGCATTCCGAAAATCATCGATTTTTCCATCGACTACCTGCGTGCCGGGCATTTTCGCGACACCTACGCCCAATGCCAGTTGTTCCGTCAGGGGCGGCGGGTAACCAACGTGGCCATCACCGCCTGGCAGGCTGACCGACATTCGCCGATCGCCACCGCGCGTGCACATTTCAAGATCGAACCGCAAAAGCCCTTGAAATCGTCCGGGCAGCCCCCATCTGCATGACATCCGCCGTTAAAGCAGGCCATACCGGCCGCCAGGCGCCATTGCCATCAGATCGGAGTTTTGAAGACCATGAGTGTGGAGACTCAAAAAGAAACGCTGGGCTTCCAGACCGAGGTGAAGCAACTGCTGCACCTCATGATCCATTCGCTGTACTCGAACAAAGAGATCTTTCTGCGTGAGCTGATCTCCAACGCCTCCGACGCTGCCGACAAACTGCGCTTCGAAGCCCTGGCCAAGCCAGAGCTGCTCGAGGGCGATGCCGACCTGAAGATCCGTCTGAGCTTCGACAAGCAGGCCGGCACTGTGACCCTCGAAGACAACGGCATCGGCATGAGCCGTGAAGATGTGATTGCTCACCTGGGCACCATCGCCAAGTCGGGCACCGCTGACTTCATGAAGAACCTCACCGGCGATCAGAAGAAGGATTCGCACCTGATCGGTCAGTTCGGCGTTGGCTTCTACTCGGCGTTCATCGTCGCCGACAAGGTCGATGTCTACAGCCGCCGTGCCGGTTTGCCTGCCGCTGAAGGTGTGCACTGGTCTTCCAAAGGTGAAGGCGAGTTCGAAGTTGCAACCATCGACAAGCCCCAGCGCGGCACCCGTATCGTTCTGCACCTGAAAAAAGACGAGCAGGAATTCGCCGATGGTTGGCGCCTGCGTAATGTGGTCAAGAAGTACTCCGACCACATCGCCTTGCCGATCGAATTGCCCAAGGAGCAGCCTGAAGCTGCCGAGGGTGAAGAGCAGCCTGCCCAGGAATGGGAAACCGTCAACCGCGCCAGCGCTTTGTGGACCCGCTCCCGCTCTGAGGTCAAGGACGAGGAATACCAGGAGTTCTACAAGCACATCGGTCATGATTTCGAGAACCCGCTGACCTGGAGCCACAACAAGGTCGAAGGCAAGCTCGAATACAACTCGCTGCTGTACGTGCCTGCTCGCGCCCCGTTCGACCTGTATCAGCGCGAAGCACCTCGCGGCCTGAAGCTGTATGTGCAGCGCGTGTTCATCATGGACCAGGCCGAGTCGTTCCTGCCGTTGTACCTGCGCTTTATCAAGGGTGTGGTCGATTCCAACGACCTGTCGCTGAACGTGTCTCGCGAAATTCTGCAGAAAGACCCGATCATCGACTCGATGAAGACTGCGCTGACCAAGCGCGTATTGGACATGCTCGAGAAGCTGGCCAAGAACGAGCCTGAGCAGTACAAGGGCTTCTGGAAGAACTTTGGCCAAGTGCTCAAAGAAGGCCCTGCAGAAGACTTCGCCAACAAAGAAAAGATTGCCGGCCTGCTGCGCTTTGCGTCCACTCAGGACGACAGCGGCGAGCAGAGCGTGTCGCTGGCTGACTACCTGGCTCGTGCCAAGGAAGGTCAGGACAAGATCTACTACCTCACCGGCGAGTCCTACGCGCAGGTCAAGAACAGCCCGCACTTGGAAGTCTTCCGCAAAAAGGGCATCGAGGTACTGCTGCTGACCGACCGCATCGACGAGTGGCTGATGAGCTACCTGAACGAGTTCGACGGCAAGGCGTTCGTTGACGTTGCACGCGGCGACCTGGACCTGGGCAAGCTGGACTCGGAAGAGGACAAGAAAGCACAGGAAGAAGTGGCCAAGGACAAAGAGGGCCTGGTCGAGCGCCTCAAAGGTGCACTGGGTGACAGCGTGGCAGAGGTGCGTGTTTCCCACCGCCTGACTGACTCGCCTGCGATCCTGGCCATCGGCGAGCAGGACCTGGGCCTGCAGATGCGCCAGATCCTGGAAGCCAGCGGCCAGAAGGTGCCTGAGTCCAAGCCGATCTTCGAGTTCAACCCAACTCACCCGTTGATCGAGAAGCTCGACCACGAGCAGAGTGAAGACCGGTTCGCTGAGCTGTCGCACATTCTCTTCGATCAAGCCGCCCTGGCGGCCGGTGACAGCTTGAAGGACCCGGCGGCTTACGTTCGTCGCCTGAACAAGCTACTGGTCGAGCTATCTGCTTGAGTTGATGCATCACAAAGCCCGCTTCGGCGGGCTTTTTTCATGGCGGGATGTCGTTGCCCCAAAATGCCTAAGGAGTGCTTGATGAGCAAGGTAATCGTCGAATCACTGGTGTATCACCTGTCTGGCAGGACCTATGAAAGCCGCTTGGTCTACGAGCCAGGGGCCCTGGGCCGTCCGGGCTTGGTGATGGCGCCAAACTGGATGGGGATCGCCGAAGGTGCCGAGCGTATCGCCAAGGAAGTGGCCGAGAAAGGCTACGTGGTGCTGATCGCCGACCTGTATGGGCAGTCGGTTCGCCCGTCGAACGCCGAGGAGGCAGGGGCGGCAATGATGCCCTTGAAGAATGACCGTGGTGAACTGCGCAAGCGCATGAAAGAGGCACTGGACCAGTTGCTGGGCCAGTCCAAAGCGCTGCTTGAGCCGGGTAAAGTGGCAGCCTTCGGTTTCTGCTTCGGAGGTTGCTGTGCCCTCGAGTTGGCCCGCAGCGGTGCCGACCTGAAAGCGGCGGTGTCGTTCCACGGCACTCTGGATACCCCCAACCCTGAAGACGCCAAGCGTATCAACGGTTCCGTGCTCGTATTGCATGGGGCTGCCGACCCGTTGGTGCCGAAGGAGCAACTGCCAGCATTCGAAGAGGAAATGACCGCGGCCAAGGTCGATTGGCAACTGTTGAGCTATGGTGGCGCGGTGCATTCGTTCACCGACCCGAATGCCAATGTGCCTGGCAAGATGCAGTACGATCGCCGCACTTCGGAGCGGGCGTTCCGCTCGATGCACAACCTGCTCAGCGAAGTATTCCAGCGCTGATACCGCATGGGGCTGCCTTGCAGCCCATTCACGGGTTAGACCGCGAATGGGCTATGAAGCGGCCCTGGTTCCATGCGGTAGCTCAATCCTCGATGTTTCGCCCGGCACCACCGGCCAATCGCCGGCAGCCCACCTGACCCGAGCTTGCTCGATCAGTTCTGGGTCACTGGCCACAAAATTCCAGTTCATCCGCCGCGGGCCGTCCAATGGCGCGCCACCAATCAGCACCAGCTGGCATGTTTGCTCGGCATAGAGTGTGACCTCCTGCCCTTGTGGTAACAGAATCAGGCTGCAAGCCTCTATCCGATCGCTGTCCATCCACAGCTCGCCGTCGAGCAGATACAGCGCCCGCTGGGCATGTTCGTCAGGCACGACCAAGGTAGCGGCAGGCTGCATGAGCACGTGCGCATAAAGGGTAGGGGAGAGCACCTGCACCGGCGATTCTAGGCAAAAGCCGTTACCAGCAATCATGCAGATACGTACGCCTAGGTTGTCACTGACCGGGAGGGTTGCCGCTGGGTGGTGGTGGTAACTCGGCTCGCCCTGCTCGAGTGCTTTTGGTGAGGCCAGCCATACCTGCAGCCCATGCAAGCGCGAGCCCTGGGCCAGGGCGTCTGCTGGTGTGCGTTCGACATGCGCTACACCTTTGCCGGCAGTCATCCAGCTCACATCACCTGGCAGTACGCGTTGTTCCGAGCCTAGGCTGTCCTTGTGCACAAGCGCGCCTTCGAACAGGAAGGTGAGGGTCGACAGGCCGATATGCGGGTGTTGGCGAATGTCCATGCCCTGGCCCGGCGCATAGTCGGTCTTGAGCATGTGGTCGAAGAACACGAACGGCCCGACGCTGCGGCACTGTGCTGAAGGCAGCGGGCGCAGAATCGGCTGGCCTTCCACCGATTCGGCGCGTGGGCGGATGATCAGTGGACTACTCATGCTCGGCTCCAGAAAGTGGCATACGCCCAGCATAGCGGTTTCCTGGGCGCTGCTGAACCGATGCGCGGCCTGTTCGGTCTACCCTTTTCAAAACTGAGGAGGAGGGCGCCCATGATTGCAAGAACGCTGGCCTGCATGCTGTTGTCTGGCTGGCTAAGCCAGGCGGCCCAGGCTCGTGACTACCAGTACAGTGATGCGCACCTGCATTACGTAGACTTCTTTCAGGAAACCGAAGGCATGGCAGCGCTCATCAAGGCCATGGACCAGGCGGGCGTTGAGCATGCGATGATTTCGGGAATCCCAGTGGCCAAGAAATGGCATGAAGACGAACCCAAGCGCCCGCGCTATTACGCCGGTGATGACGCCGACGCCTATTGGTACAGTGCCACCGATACCTACGTAGCGGCTGCGCTGAACAGGCTTGCGCCCGAACAGAGAAAGCGCTTCCATCCGTTTCTAAGCGGTTTCAACCCGGTGGACAAGAATGCCGTGAGCCATATCGAGCGTATGCTCGACCTCGATCCTGAGCTGTGGCAGGGCATTGGCGAAGTATTCACACGTCATGACGACCTGACTGCGTTGACCAGCGGCGAAACGCCCAGGGCCAACAACGAGGCCATGGCGCGTATCTATCACCTGGCCGCGGAGCGGGACATGCCGGTGTTGCTGCACTCGAACATCACTTCAAAGCGTGAACGTAACCCGCTGTACCTGGCTGAGCTGGAAGAGCCATTGCGCAATCATCCGCATACCCGCTTCATCTGGGCCCATGCGGGCAGTAGCGCAGAGATCCATCGGCATCAGACTCGGATGGACTTTCTCCTGCCAGTACTGACGCGACTGCTGGCTGACTATCCCAACCTCTACGTGGATTTATCGTGGAGCGTGTTACAGCCGTACCTACTGGATGAACACGGTGTGCCGAGCCCGGACTGGGTCGCGCTGGTCGAGCGTCATCCGGATCGATTCATGCTGGGGTCGGATGTGGTGGGGCGGTTCGGTAGTCTTGGCGAGCAGATGCAGGGTTTCAAACCGTTTCTGGATGCATTGCCGGAGGAGGTGGCGAACAAAGTGGCAAGGGACAATTTTCTGGCCGTATTGCCCAAGCACCGCAAATGAAAACGCCCCGAACCAGTCGGGGCGCTCAGTACAGCTAACTGCTGCGGGCTGTTACTTGCCGGTCCAGCGCTTGAGCACCAGGGTGGCGTTGGTGCCGCCGAAGCCGAAGCTGTTGCTCATGACCGTATCGATCTTGGCGTTTTCTTCGGTTTTGCGCAGCACTGGCAGGTCGGCGACCTCAGGGTCCAGCTCGTCGATGTTGGCGGAGCCGGCGATGAAGTTGTTTTCCATCATCAGCAGGCAATAGATCGCCTCGTGCACGCCGGCAGCGCCCAGGGAGTGGCCCGACAAGCTCTTGGTCGAGCTGATCTTCGGTGCCTTGTCGCCGAATACTTCACGCACGCCTTTCATTTCCGCAACGTCACCGACCGGGGTCGAAGTGCCGTGGGTATTGAGGTAGTCGATAGGGGTGTCGACGGTGGACAGCGCCTGCTGCATGCAACGAATAGCACCTTCGCCGCTTGGCGCGACCATGTCGTAGCCATCGGAAGTGGCGCCATAACCGACGATTTCGGCGTAGATCTTCGCGCCGCGGGCCAGGGCATGTTCCAGCTCCTCGACCACTACCATGCCACCACCGCCTGCGATGACGAAGCCATCACGATCGGCGTCGTAGGCACGCGAGGCCTGTTCGGGGGTATCATTGCGCTTGGTCGACAGGGCGCCCATGGCGTCGAACAGGAACGACTGGCTCCAGTGCTCTTCTTCACCGCCACCGGCGAAGACGATGTCCTGTTTGCCCCACTGGATTTGCTCCAGGGCGGTGCCGATGCAGTGAGCCGATGTGGCGCAGGCCGACGAGATCGAGTAGTTGATGCCCTTGATCTTGAACGGAGTGGCCAGGCATGCCGACACGGTGCTGCCCATGGTGCGCGTTACGCGATACGGGCCAACACGCTTGACGCCTTTTTCACGCAGGGTGTCCAGCGCTTCCATCTGGTTCAGGGTCGAAGCGCCGCCAGAACCGGCCACCAGGCCAGTGCGTGGGTTGGATACCTGCTCTTCAGTCAGGCCGGCGTCCTTGATCGCGTCCTGCATCGCCAGGTAGGCGTAGGCAGCGGCGTGGCCAACGAAGCGGTAGACCTTACGGTCGATCAGTTCTTCGAGGTTCAGGTCGATGGAGCCGGAAACCTGGCTACGCAGCCCCTGTTCCTTGTATTCCGGGTTGTAACGGATACCCGGACGGCTGTTGCGCAGGTTTTCGGTGACGGTAGCTTTGTCATTGCCCAGGCACGATACGATGCCCAGACCAGTGATAACGACGCGGCGCATGCGAATAACCCTTAGAAATTGTCAGTGGAGGTGAACACGCCGACCCGCAGGCCTTCGGCGGTGTAGATCTCGCGGCCATCGACGCTGACCGAGCCATCGGCGATGGCCATGTTCAGCTTGCCCTTGAGGACGCGCTTGATGTGAATGTTGTAAGTGACTTTCTTGGCGGTAGGCAGTACCTGGCCGAAGAACTTCACTTCACCCGAACCCAGTGCGCGGCCACGGCCCGGCAGGCCTTGCCAGCCGAGGAAGAAACCGACCAACTGCCACATCGCGTCAAGGCCCAGGCAGCCTGGCATGACCGGGTCGCCTTCGAAGTGGCAGGCGAAGAACCACAGGTCCGGGGTGATATCCAGCTCGGCGACCAATTCACCTTTGCCGTACTTGCCGCCTTCTTCGCTGATATGGGTGATGCGATCGACCATCAGCATGTTCGGCGCGGGCAGTTGCGCATTACCTGGGCCGAACAGCTCACCGCGACTGCAGCGCAGCAGCTCTTCCCGAGTAAAGGCTTGTTGTTTGGTCATGCGAGCTCCTCAATAACCCCCTGTGGCAGGGGATGAATCTTCCCGGCCGCTCCTTCTAGCATCTGGAGCGGCAGCCTACAGGTAGACTATTGCGTTGTGGTGAAAGTCACAGTGCACCCGGCGAAAGAAGTACAGGTGTGCACTGAAACGTCTATTTTCAGGTCCGAATAAGGTCCTGTCCAGTCTTTAAGACTGCCAAGACTGCCGCAATTTAGCATTAATCGCCAGTCGCCGCTGACCGTGGGGGTAACCAGCGTTGCAATATGCGTTGCAAATCAGTCCGACGGAACGGTTTGCTTAGGTAATCATTCATGCCTGCAGCCAGGCAGCGCTCACGGTCACCCTGCAATGCATTGGCGGTCAAGGCGATGATCGGCAGCTGCCCACCGCCGGGCAACAGCCGGATACGCCGGGTGGCTTCATAGCCATCGACTTGCGGCAAGCGACAGTCCATCAGCACCGCTGCAAACGGCTGCTGGCTGACATATTCAACCGCCTGCAAACCGTCCTGAGCCACGCTGACCTCCATGCCCAAGCTACGCAACATGGCTTCGATCACGCTCTGATTGACTGGATTGTCCTCCACCAGCAGGATGCGATTGCCCACCGGTAGGGGAGCACCCTCCGCTGCGCTACCCAGCGCTGCTGCCGGTACACTGCTGGCCAAGGGCAGCGGTACTTCCAGGGTGAACGTCGAGCCAAGCCCTGCGCGGCTTTGAGCGCGCAACTTGCCGCCCATGCGCTCAGCCAGGGTGCGAGCTATCGACAGGCCCAGGCCTGTACCGCCGTAGCGGCGAGAAATCGAGCTGTCGGCTTGCTGGAAGGCGACGAACATCATTTCCAGGCGATCGCTGTCGATGCCGATGCCGGTGTCGCGCACGCTGCAGGTGAACCTCAGCGATTGCCGGTCGAGCATTTGCCAGCTCGCCTGGACCTGGATCTCGCCGCGCTCGGTGAACTTCAGCGCATTGCCGATCAAATTGAGCAGAATTTGACGAATGCGGGTTGGGTCGCCAACCACGATTGGCTTTGCATCTTCGGCCGGTAACTTAAGGTGCAGGTCCAGGTTACGCTGCTGCGCACTGTGCTGGAACGACTGCACGCTGCTGGCGATCAGCTCGGCGAGGTTGAACTCGATGCGCTCGAGCTCCAGCGCAGTACGTTCGATCCGCGAGAAGTCGAGGATGTCGTTGATGACCTTAAGCAGGTGGCCGGTAGACTCGCTGGCCACTGCCGTGTATTCGGCCTGTTCGCTGGTCAGTTGGGTAGTTTCCAGCAGTTGCAGCATGCCCAGCACACCATTCATGGGCGTGCGCAGTTCATGGCTCATCATCGCCAGGAATTCCGACTTGGCGCCGTTGGCCTGCTCGGCCTCCTCGCGAGCCTGGATCAACTGGGCGATGGCCTGCTTTTGCTCGGCACTGGCCTGGTCCAGCGCATTGGCCAGGTTGTTGATATGGCGCGCCAGGTGGCCGAGTTCACTGTCGTCTACCACTGGCAGCGGGGCATTGAATTCTCCCTGCTGAATGGCCTTGACTGCGTGCCCCATGGCGCTGATCGGTCTGGCCAGGCTCATGGCCAGCCGACGGGCCAGCAAAAAGGTGAACACTAGAGCGAACAGGGCGAGGATGGCGGCCTTGATGACGATTTCCTGCTGCCGCTGGCTGAACGCATCGTCGGACATGCCGACGATCACCCGGCCCAGGTAGTCATCGCCGATGCCGGCCGTGGGTGCCTTGCCTTGTTGCAGAAAGTCGCTGTCCAGGCGGATTTGCTGCAGCCGGATCGGTGCCTGGAATACCTCTACCTGTTGTGCCCGATTGCCGCTCTCGTCGCGCTGCTCGACGTACACCAGGATGTGGTTGCGGCTGTCCTGTACCTCCAAGAAACGTACATGGGGAATGCTCAGCGTTGCGCGCATCAACCCTTCCAGCACTTCATTGTTTCCAGATATCACGCCGTATTCGGATGCAGGCGCCAGTTGGTTGGCAATCAACTGCCCGGTGTGGTTCAGCTCCTGGCGTAAGTCCTGAATTCGGACGAAGGTGAAGAAGCTGATCAACAGCAACGTCAGCAACAATGCAGGACCAAGGCTGATGATCTGAGTGCGGGTATGGATGTCCCAGCTCAGGCGTTTGCTCATGGCTTGGGTTCTCCTTCGGCCAGGGCTTTGGCGGTGGCGTTCGGATCAATGGGTTCAAGCCCCAGAGCGCGTGCCACTTGCTGGTTACCGCTGACGCCAAAGCGTGCCGGATACAAACTGCGGGGCCAGCGCGCCGGCGGTTGGTCGAGCAACTGATCGAGCACGCTCAGCCAGTCTTCCTGATCGCTGTAGGTACTGGCCAAGGCGCCGGCGCGCACGAACCCTACGTTCGGGCCTATCAGCGCCATTTGCCGGCTGTAGCTGCTGAGCAGCAAATTCTTTGCCGTTTTGGAGTTGTACAGCTGTGGGTCGTCCAGCCCCAGCAGCACGTCGCTGGTGCCCAGCAGGTGCTGCAATGGGCGGCTGTCGCGCGGGTCTGGCCAGTCCTCTGCGACGATTTCCAGCCCCAATGGACGCGCGGCCTGGCGCAGTTCATCGAGCAGAAAGCGGCTGTGTTCACCGTACAACACGCCAATGCGCTGGGCCTGCGGCAGCAAGTAGCGGGCCAGGCGCAGTTGCCGGGCCATCGGCGGGTCGCTCCACAGCAGCGTCAGGTACCCAGGGCGCGACTTTCCCAGGCGCTGCTCAGCCTGCACCCGGCTGATACGCATGGCCAGGGCGGGTGGGCCGTTATGCTGGCCAAGGCGCCAGTCGAGCGCGACAGTGTCGAGCAGCACCAAGCGCACGTCAGCCTTGAGCTGGTCGGGGCGGGAGAGTTCGGCGACGCTTTGGAAACGTACTTGGTCATGGCTGCGCCGCTCTTGCAGCGCTTGCGCGAAGTTGCGTACGCCTGGCTGATCTTCGCCGACCAGCAGGATTTCGCTGGCAGACAGCGAGCCCAATGGCCAAAGACACAGCAGCAGGCGTAGCAGCAGGGCCATCAGAATTCCAGCTCCGCACTGACGCTCAGGCGATGGCGGCTGTCGTAGCGGTTCTGTTCCACGGTGGTGGGTTGGTCGTCCAGGCGTTGCTGCCACAATGCCGCCAACTCAAGGGTGCTGCCCTGTATGTGAAAACGCTTGGCCACGCGCAGGTCGAGGCGTTCGTAGCGGTACTGGTTGAGGGCGTCGTCACCGTAGTAGAACAATCCACTCGACCAGCCTTTCCCCCATTCGCGCATCCATCCCGCTGAGCCACTGTTGCGTGCGCTGAGGCGGCGGTCTGCGGTGTTGCTGGCCCAGGCGTCGACGTAGGCATAGGTCAGGCGCAGGCGATCGCGCGCAGCCACGCGCCAGTCCAACTGTGCCTCGCTACCGGTGAACCTGGCCTTGTTGGCGTTGCTGGCAATGAACTGGTTGTTCTTCAGCGGCTCGCTGATCATGCCGGTGATTTCGTCGTAGAACAGCTTCACATCCACGTTCAAGTCGATGTCGCTGAAATAACCGTTGTAGCCCAGTTCCCTAGAGCGCATACGCTCTTGTTCCAGATCCCCAGGGCCGCGGGTCTTGACGAAGTACTCGGCATTGCGCTGGCCGAACGCTGCGGGGCTTAGATTCTTGACCGTGTAGCTCCAGTTGACGTTGTTCTCGAACATGTCGGGTGAGCGCACGGCCTCCGAATAGACTGCACGCAAGCCATGGCGCGGTGTGATGAGGTAGTTGACCGCCATGCGTGGGGTCAGGGAGCTACCGGACAGGCGCGAATTCTCCAGCATTGCGCCGCCCTGAACGATCCAGTGCTCGTCAGCGCGCCATTCCAGCTGGCCGAACAGGCGCCAGGTCTGATCGTCAACGCTGCCATTGAAGTAGGTCTGCGAATCGGCGCGATCATAACGGTAATTCATGCCGCTGAGCAGGCGCAGGCTGTCGGTCAGGCTGAGGGTGTCCTGGATTTCCAGGTCATAGCGGGTTTCTCGCGTGCTCTGGTCGACATCGCCGCACACCACGTTCCTGCCGCCCTGGTTGTTCCATTGGTCCTTGATGGCGTCGACCAGCGCCTGTTCTTCAGGGTTGCTGCTGCTTGGCGGGTTGTTGGCTCCGCGGGCGACCTTTTCGGCAAAGTCAGGGTTCATCTGCCATAGGCGCGTCAGCTCCGGGCTGAACGACAGGGCCGCATCGCACGCGCGCCACACCTGCTGGCGATCGAAATGCTGGGCCGAACCCTGTACGTACAGGCTGTGCTCGGGGTTGAAATCGATGTTCCAGCGCACCGAGCCTGCGTAATCCTTGGCGTCGACGTCAGCGTTGTTGCCAGTCTGAGTGACATAGGGGAAAACCGGCTGGTAAGTATAGGGCCGCTGGTTGCTGCCTTCTTTCGCTGCCAGCTGCCACTCAAGGGTCTGATCGGGGGCCAGGACGTGGCTCACGCTCAGGTTGAAGCGGTTCAGGCGACGACTGTCGCGGTAGTTCTGGCCGAACTGATTTTCGTCGAAACCATCGTCCTGCTGGCCGGACACCGACAGACGCAGGTCGCCACCCTCCCAGCCCAGGCCGTGGCTCAGGTAGTAGTCATTGATGCCGTCCTGGCCGCGCGTCAGCTTCATCCGTGTACCGTGACTGTCTGCCGGGTTGCGGGTCAGGATGTTGACCACCGCCATCAATGCGTTGGCGCCATAGCTGACAGTGTTCGGGCCGCGGAACACCTCGATGCGCTCGATGTCTTCGATGGCTACCGGAATGTCGCTCCAGTCCACGGTGGCCAGCCCTGCGCGGTACACCGAGCGGCCGTCGATCAGCACTTGCATGCGTCGAGCATCGTTGACGTTGCTGCCGTGATAGTTGACGGTCGGCTGGTTACCGGCGCCGTAGCCAATCATCATCCCCGGGACCAGGCGCAGCAGCTCGGGGATATCACGGGCGCCGCTGGCGCGAATCAACTCGTTGTCGAGTACGGTCATGCTGCCCGGCACTGCCGCCGGGGACTGTTTAAGGCGAGTTGCGGTCAGAACCTGCGGCAGGTCGCTGTTGTCGATGAACAAGTCATCGGCCAAGGCTGGGCCGCCGAGCAGGGCCGTCAGCAGCAGCACGCGAGGGTAAGGGGGCAGGCCAAGGAACACAGGACAGCCTTGTCTGAGAGTTTAAACAGGCATGTTAACTGACCAGCAGGGTTTTGCCAGTGCGTCATTGGCGTTGCCAGCCTTGGCGCTTGGCAGTGGAGCCGTATAATGAACGGGTCGCCAATTAACCTAATGGCTTTAACGGATTGAATATGACTGAACAGCAACCTGTTGCAGTTCTGGGCGGTGGCAGCTTCGGCACCGCCGTGGCGAACCTGCTGGCTGAAAACGGTGTGCCGGTGCGCCAGTGGATGCGCGATCCCGAGCAGGCCGAGGCAATGCGGGTCAACCGTGAGAACCCCCGGTACCTCAAGGGTATCCGCCTGCAGGAGGGCGTCGAGCCGGTCAATGACCTGCTGAGCAGCTTGCAAGGCAGCGACCTTATTTTCGTCGCGCTGCCGTCCAGTGCTTTGCGCAGCGTACTGGCGCCCCATGCCCAGCTGCTGCGCGGCAAGTATCTGGTCAGCCTGACCAAGGGCATCGAGGCGCAGAGCTTCAAGCTCATGAGTCAGATACTCGAGGAAATTGCCCCTGAGGCTCGCATCGGCGTACTGTCCGGCCCCAACCTTGCCCGCGAGATCGCCGAGCATGCATTGACCGCCACAGTGGTTGCCAGCGAAGACGAACAACTGTGCCAGCGGGTGCAGGCCGTCCTGCACGGGCGCACGTTCCGGGTCTATGCCAGCAGTGACCGCTTCGGTGTCGAGTTGGGAGGGGCGCTGAAAAATGTCTATGCCATTATCGCCGGCATGGCCGTAGCCCTTGGCATGGGCGAAAACACCAAAAGCATGCTCATCACTCGGGCCCTGGCCGAGATGACCCGCTTTGCCGTCAGCCAAGGGGCCAACCCCATGACCTTCCTGGGCCTGGCCGGCGTTGGAGATCTGATCGTCACCTGCTCCTCGCCCAAGAGCCGCAATTACCAAGTGGGCCATGCACTGGGCCAGGGCCTGAGCCTGGAACAGGCTGTCACTCGCCTGGGAGAAGTGGCAGAAGGCGTCAACACGCTCAAGGTGCTCAAGGCCAAGGCCCAGGAAGTACAGGTCTACATGCCGCTGGTGGCAGGCCTGCACGCGATTCTGTTCGAAGGCCGCACGCTGAATCAGGTGATCGAGCACCTGATGCGTGCCGAGCCCAAAACAGACGTCGACTTCATTTCCATCAGCGGTTTCAACTGAACATAGGAGCAGTACATGAACGATACCCCCGAGCGAGCCCAGCGCGAGTCGATCATCCTGCGGGTGCTGTGGATGCTGGTGTTCCTGGTGGTCTGGCAGCTGGCCGAGCTGCTGCTCGGTGGCCTGGTGCTGGTGCAGCTGATCTATCGGTTGGTCTATGGCGCGCCGAGCGCCAGCATGATGAACTTCGGCGATAGTCTCAGCCAGTACCTGGCGCAGATCGGCCGGTTCGGTACTTTCCACACCGATCAAAAGCCTTGGCCGTTTGCCGACTGGCCGGCAGCGCGCGCACCAGAAGGTGAGGCACCCCACGCCGTGGCCCCGGCAGCACACCCGGTACGCGATGAAGAGCCTAAGTTATGAAGCTGTGGGTGCTACGCCATGGCGAGGCCGAGCAACGCGCCAATACCGACCCCCAGCGGCGGCTAACAGACCACGGCCGCGAGCAGGTGCTGCGCAGTGCGGCGCGGCTGCTGGGGCAGCCATTGCAGGCGATCATTGCCAGCCCGTACGTACGTGCACAACAAACCGCTGCCCTGGTGCATGACACGCTGGGCTTCGCGCAACCGGTGATCACTGTCCCTTGGCTGACCCCCGAGAGCGATGTGCGGCAGGTGATCAGTGAGCTTGAGCGGCTGGGCCTGGAACATGTGTTGCTGGTCAGCCACCAGCCTCTGGTGGGTGCCTTGGTCGGCATGCTGGAGCACGGTCATCTGCAGCAGCCGGTACCCATGACCACCGCCAGTCTGGCAGCGCTGGAAGGTGAGTGGCCGCTGGCCGGTCTGATGACGATGCGTGCGCTGACCAGGCCTGATTGACATTGAACAACTAGCATTTCTGCCAGTTGTCAGGCACTTGCAGGGCACGCAAGCTTGCGGTCACGGAAGACCAGCGCAATCACAGCCAGGGAGTAATGAATGAGCCAAATGATGCAAGAACTTTTGCGCTCCCTGGACCTGCAGCCCACCTTGGAAAGCGTGCAACGCAACAACCGCCTGGATTTTGCCCAATATGCCTTGCTGCGCGAGGCTGCCGACGCCAAGTTCTATCACCTGATGGGCCGCGTGCGCAGCAAGGCCGAGCAGCAACCTTTGGACAACTTGCAACTCGAGCAGGACCTGCAGGAACTTCAGCGATCGTGCATGCGCATGTCGCAACTACTGCAGACCAGCTGCCTGGCTCTGCGTCGCTTGCAGCTGGACCTCGAGGACCAGAGCTTGGCCCGCGAAGCACTGGAAAGCCAGATTGCGTACATGCAGGCCTGCCTTCGCCGCTCGCTGGCCAGTTTCGATCAGTCGGCATGACCTGATCGCCCTCGCTGATGACCTTTACGGGCGTTGCCGTTTACCCGCCGGGTGCAGACAATGGGCCATCACTCACATGCGGACCCGGCGCCATGTCGCAGCAGATCTTCTTCGCCCATGCCAACGGTTTTCCTTCGGCCACTTACGGCAAACTGTTCAGTGCCCTGGCGCCGGATTATCAGGTCAGTCACCTGGCCCAGCATGCCCACGACCCGCGTTTTCCGGTGAACGACAATTGGCAGAATCTGGTCGACGAACTGCTGCACCATCTGGAGCAGCAGGCGGCGCCGGTCTGGGGTGTTGGCCATTCGCTGGGTGGCGTGCTGCACCTGCATGCCGCCCTGCGCCGACCGGAGCTGTACCGCGGCGTGGTGATGCTCGATTCCCCCGTGCTGACCCGCGCTGACCAGTGGCTGCTGCGCACGGCCAAGCGCTTTGGCTTCATCGATCGCATCACCCCGGCCGCTCGTACCCTCGGGCGGCGTGAAACGTTTGCCGACCGAGATAGCGCCCGCGACTATTTCGCCAGCAAGTCGTTGTTTCGCCACTTCGACACCGACTGCCTGGAAGCCTACCTTGACCATGGCCTGCAGCAAGTCGAGCACGGGCTGCGTCTGCGTTTCGACCCGGCGACCGAAATCAGCATCTACCGCAGTATTCCACACATCAGCCCAGCGCCTGCACGCCAGTTGCAGGTGCCCCTGGCCATGGTGCGTGGCGAGCGCAGTTCGGTGATCCGCCGCCACCATGCACTGGCGGTGCGCAGCATGCCCCGCGGCGAATACCACAGCGTGCCGGGTGGGCATATGTTTCCACTGGAGCGGCCGACCGATACCGCCAGCCTGATCAAGGGCCTGTTCGACCGCTGGAGCCAGGCATGAGCGCCCAGGTCGAGGAGGTTCGCCTGAACCTGGGCCATATCGAGCTGGCGGCGCACTTGTTCGGCCCCGCCGATGGCCTGCCAGTGATTGCCCTGCATGGCTGGCTGGACAATGCCAACAGCTTCGCGCGCCTGGCTCCCTTGCTCAAAGGGTTGCGCATCGTCGCCCTTGATCTTGCCGGTCACGGTTATTCCGAACATCGGCCGCCGGGTGGGAGTTATGCACTGACCGACTATGCCCATGATGTGCTGCGGGTCGCCGAACAGTTAGGTTGGCACCGTTTTGCGCTGCTGGGGCATTCCTTGGGGGCGATCATCTCGGTGCAATTGGCAGGCGCCTTGCCTGAACGGGTCAGCCACCTCGCGTTGATCGACGGCGTCATTCCCCCCACCGGTGCCGAGCAGGACGCTGGCGAGCGCCTAGGCATGGCCTTGCAGGCCCAGCTACGCCTGGACGGCAAGCGCAAATCGGTTTACACCAGCCTGGAGCAGGGCGTGCAAGCGCGCATGAAAGGTATGGTTGCGGTCAGCCGTGAGGCCGCTGAGTTATTGGCCCAGCGTGGCCTGATGCCGGTGCCCGGTGGCTACAGCTGGCGCAGCGATAGCCGCCTGACGCTGCCTTCGCCGACGCGCTTGAGCCAGGCACAGGCGATGGCCTTCGTGCAAAGGGTCAACTGCCCGGTCAGCCTAGTGGTGGCTGCCCAGGGCATGCTGGCGCGCCATAGCGATTTGCTGGATCAGCTACCCTTCGAGCAGACGCTGCTGCAAGGGGGCCATCATCTGCACTTGAACGATGAACAGGGTGCGATCCTTGTCGCAGACTGTTTCAATCGCTTCTTTGGCTTTGCTTGACTTGCATCTGACAAGTGCCGAGGCTTGGCGGGTTGAACAGGGAGACAACCATGCAAATGCCAGACAACCTGGAGCTTCAACCCGGCGCGCTGCGCCGCATGGGCTGCCGATGAGCATGCCCGTATCCATCCATACTGCCGCCGCCGCTTGCTTGGCGTTGGCCAGCCCCCTGCTGTGGGCCGGCAGCCTGCCTGTGCCCGCGGACGCCAAGGTAGTGGACCTGCGACCGGCCGTGGAGCAGGAACGTGTCTATCCTATGGGCCCAGTGCGCAAGATCAGCGGCCGCCTGCGTGTCGATGACAAGATTGAAAGCCGTGGCCAGGTCAGCTCGGTCACCTACGAGCTGCCGGTCGAGCGTAGTGCTCGCGAAGCCTTCACTAGCGCCCGCGAGGCGCTACAGAACGAGGGCGGCTACCCGCTGTTCTGGTGCCAGGGCCGCGATTGCGGTGAAGGCAGCCTGTGGGCCAACGATGTGTTTGCCAACGCAAGGTTGAACGGCGGTGACGAGCAACAGGCGTTCATCCTGCTGCGCCGCTCGGCCGAGGAGGCCGACACCCTGGTCGCACTGTACAGCGTCACCCGGGGCAACCGCCGCGCCTACCTGCACGTGGAAGAGTTCGTCGCCGCCAGCCCGCTGGGCGAGATACTTCCCACAGCCGCCACGGTGCTGCGCGAACTGCGCGATACGGGCAAACTCGACTACCCGGATTTGGCTGCACCTCAGGAGAGTTGGGTCACTCTGCTGGCCCGCAGCCTGAACCTCGACAGTACTTTGCGCGTGAGCCTAAGTGGCGCCCAGGCCGGGGCCTGGCGCGAATTGCTGGGCAAGGCGGGCGTGCGCCTCAGCCGGCTTGAAGTCGGCGATGCGCCTACCGACGGCCTGCACCTGGAACTGATTCGTTGAGTGAGCATCGCCATGGGCATCAATGACCGCCTGTTGGTCCAGATTCTGCTGCTGGCATTGTTCGGCGCCACGCTGTGGGTGATGGCACCGTTCATGTCCGCGCTGTTATGGGGGGCCATCCTCGCTTTCGCCAGCTGGCCACTGATGCGTCTGCTGACGCGTGTGCTGGGAGGGCGCGAAACCTTGGCTGCCAGTGTGCTGACCGTGGCCTGGATTCTCATCGTCGCCTTGCCGCTGGTATGGCTGGGCTTCAACTTGGCCGATCACATACGCGACACCGTCGTCTTCGTACGTGACGTACAGGTCGATGGCCTGCCCGACGCACCGGACTGGCTTGGCGGCATCCCCTTCGTAGGTGAGCGCCTGGTCAGCGGGTGGCAGTCGCTGGACCAGCAAGGCGCGGCCCTGCTGGCATCGGTAAAACCCTACCTGGGGCAAGTGGGCAACTGGTTATTGGCACGCAGTGCGCAGATTGGCAGTGGCGTGCTGGAGCTGACCCTGAGCCTGATATTCGTGTTTTTCTTCTACCGGGACGGGCCACGGTTGTCGGCGTTCGTGCTGCGGCTGCTGAACCGGCTGGTGGGCGAACGCGCCGATTACTATCTGGAGCTGGTGGCAGGGACCGTGCAGCGGGTCGTCAATGGCGTGATCGGCACCGCAGCAGCTCAAGGCCTTCTGGCGCTGATAGGCTTTCTGATCGCAGGCGTGCCTGGGGCGATCGTTCTGGGGCTGGTGACCTTCATGCTCAGCCTGATCCCCATGGGGCCGCCGCTGGCGTGGATTCCGGCCACCGGCTGGCTGGTGTGGAAGGGCGAGTATGGCATGGCGGTGTTTCTCGGCATTTGGGGCACCTTCGTCATCAGCGGCGTGGACAACGTGCTCAAACCCTACCTGATCAGCCGAGGCGGCAACCTGCCGCTGGTGATCGTGCTGCTCGGCGTGTTCGGGGGGTTGATCGCCTTTGGCTTCATCGGTCTGTTCATCGGCCCGACTTTACTGGCGGTTGGTTACAGCCTGCTGCTGGAATGGAGCCGTAACGCGGCGCAGCCACAGCAGTAAACCGAAACTGGCCTGTTCGCAGGGTTACCCGCGAGCAGGCCGGCGCAGGCATTCGAGATTCCTCGTCTTTACGCATTCTTTATTCCCACCCCCACCCCCTGATCTCGCCTCTTTACGCCCATCACTCGGACAATTTCCCCGAAGCGGCCAATGCCGCAAGCCAATGCCGCAAAAAGGGGAGTTGCACTGATGTACATGCTCGACGGTCTGTCACTGCTGCTGGCAGTGGCTTTGGCAATTTACCTGCTGGTGGCGTTGCTGCACGCCGATCGCAGCTAGGGAGCAGCCATGCACAGTTACGATTACACGCTGCTGATCGTGTTTTTTGCTCTCGTGCTGTTGCCAGCACCTTGGCTCGGGCGTTTTTACTACAACGTCATGGAGGGACAACGTACGTGGTTGACGCCTGTGATGGGGCCGCTGGAGAAGGGCTGTTATCGCCTGGCAGGGGTCAATGCCGAACAGGCGCAGAACTGGAAGCAATACACCCTGGCCTTGCTGGCTTTCAACTTGGCGGGCTTCGTGCTGCTGTTCAGCGTGCTCATGCTGCAAGGCTCTTTGCCACTGAACCCGCAGCACTTGCCTGGCCTTGAGTGGTCTTTGGCGTTCAACACAGCGGTCAGCTTCGTCACCAACACCAACTGGCAGGCATACAGCGGCGAGGCTTCGGTCAGCTACCTGAGCCAGATGATGGGGCTTGCGGTGCAGAACTTCGTCAGCGCCGCCACCGGCCTTGCCGTGCTGGTCGCGCTGTGCCGCGGTATCGCTCGTCGCTGCACCAGCGATCTGGGCAACTTCTGGGTCGACATGACCCGGGCAACGCTCTATGGCCTGTTACCGCTGAGCCTGCTGTTGGCGCTGCTGCTGGTCTGGCAAGGCGTACCACAGACGTTTGCCGACTATGCCCACGCGCTGACGCTGCAGGGTACGGACCAGACCATCCCGCTCGGTCCAGCTGCTAGCCAGATCGCCATCAAGCAGTTGGGTACCAACGGTGGTGGCTTCTTCGGCGTCAACTCGGCGCACCCGTTCGAGAACCCCACGGCATTGAGCAACCTGTTCGAGGTGGTCTCGATCATCCTGATCCCAGTGGCTTTGGTATTTACCTTCGGGCATTACGTCAAAGACCTGCGCCAGAGCCGTGCAATCATTGGCTGCATGCTCGCCCTGTTTCTGATCGGGGGCGCCACGGCGCTGTGGTCGGAGTATCAGCCCAATCCGGCACTGGAAAGTGCCCAGGTGCAGCAGAGCGCGCCAATGGAAGGCAAGGAAAGCCGTTTCGGCACCACCGGTTCGGTGCTGTGGAGCGTGACTACCACGGCGGCCTCCAATGGCTCGGTCAATGCGATGCACGATAGCCTGAACCCGCTGACCGGCATGGTGGCCATGGTCAATATGATGGTTGGGGAAGTGATATTCGGCGGTGTCGGTGCCGGGCTCTACGGCATGTTGCTGTTCGTGCTGATCGCCGTGTTCCTGGCAGGGCTGATGATCGGCCGTACGCCGGAGTACCTTGGCAAGAAGCTGCAGGCCCGTGAAGTGCAACTGCTCGTGGCAACCCTGCTGGTGATGCCGGTTGGCGTTCTGGTGCTGGGGGCCCTTGCCGCCAGCTTGCCAGGCCCAGCTAGTGCCGTGAGCAACCCGGGCGCCCATGGATTCAGCCAGTTGCTGTATGCCTACACCTCAGGGGCCGCCAACAATGGTTCGGCGTTCGCAGGCTTTGGCGCCAATACGGTGTACCACAACCTGATGATCGGCTTTGCCATGCTCATTGGCCGCTTCGGCTACATCCTGCCGATCCTGGCCTTGGCCGGCAGCCTCGCAGCCAAACAGCGGGCGCCGCAGGGGAGCAACAGTTTCCCCACCCACGGCCCGCTATTCGCCGGCCTGCTGCTGGTGACCATCTTGTTGGTGGGTGGGCTGACCTTCTTGCCGGCCCTGGCCCTGGGGCCGATCGCTGAACAACTGAGCCTGGGTTTCTGAGGAACTATTCATGAACATGCCCATTCCTGAAATGAAAGCCTCACGCGGCACCAATGATCAGACGCGTATCGCGGCCCTGTGGCGGCCAGCCTTGCTCCAGGCCTTCGTCAAGCTGGACCCGCGCCAGCTCAAACGTTCGCCGGTGATGCTGGTGGTTGCTCTGACGGCTTTGCTCACAACTGCACTGTGCTTTGCGCCCGGCAATGGCGTCAGCACCGGTGTGGCTGCGCAGATCGCGCTATGGTTATGGTTCACCGTGCTGTTCGCCAACTTCGCCGAGGCCCTCGCCGAAGGGCGTGGCAAAGCCCGCGCCGATAGCCTCAAAGCCGGTAGCCAGGGGTTGACGGCGCAGCGGCGCAAACGTGATGGCAGTTTCGAGCCTGTGGCGGCCACGGCGCTGCGCAAGGATGATGTGGTACGCGTGGTGGCAGGCGAGATGATTCCGGGTGACGGCGAGGTGCTCGAGGGCATCGCTGCGGTCAATGAAGCTGCCATCACGGGTGAGTCCGCGCCGGTTATCCGCGAGTCTGGTGGCGACCGTTCGGCTGTCACCGGCAATACTCGGCTGGTCTCGGACTGGCTGCTGATCCGCATCACCAGCAATCCCGGCGAATCGACCCTGGACCGCATGATCGCGTTGGTCGAAGGTGCCAAGCGGCAGAAGACCCCCAATGAGATTGCTCTGGACATTCTGCTGATAGGCCTGACCCTGATCTTCCTGATTGTCGTCGTAACCCTGCAGCCCTTCGCCCATTTTGCCGGCGGCAGCCTACCGCTGATCTTTCTTGCCGCATTGCTGGTGACGCTGATACCCACCACCATCGGCGGCCTGCTCTCGGCCATTGGCATTGCCGGCATGGACCGTCTAGTGCGCCTTAACGTGATTGCCCGCTCTGGCCGTGCGGTGGAGGCGGCCGGCGATGTGCATACCTTGATGCTCGACAAGACCGGCACCATCACGTTTGGCAACCGCCGCTGCAGTGCGCTGTATGCTGCCCCCGGTGTGACCGCCAAGGAACTGGGGGAGGGTGCGATGTTCGCATCGCTTGCCGATGACACTGCCGAGGGCAAGTCGATCGTCGAGTACCTGCGTCAGTTGCACGATTTCATCGAACCCTCGCCAGGTCAGTACCAGGCGATTGCCTTCAGTGCCGAGACGCGCCTGTCGGGCATCGACTTTCAACAGCGCTGCTACCGCAAGGGTGCCGTCGATGCGGTGCTGGCCTTCGTCGGGATGCAGCGCCTGGAGATGCCAGTTGCCCTGGCCCGCGAGGTGGAACGCATCGCCCAGAGTGGTGGTACGCCGCTGTTGGTGTGTCTGGACAAGCGTCTGCTTGGCGTGATCCACCTCAAGGATGTGGTCAAGCCGGGCATCCGTGAACGCTTCGCCGAGCTGCGCAAGCTGGGTATTCGTACGGTGATGGTGACCGGTGACAACCCGCTGACCGCTGCTGCGATCGCTGCCGAAGCTGGGGTGGACGATGTATTGGCCGAGGCCACACCCGAGAAGAAATTGGCGCGCATCCGTCAGGAGCAGAACGACGGCCGCTTGGTGGCGATGTGCGGCGATGGCGCCAACGACGCCCCGGCGCTGGCCCAGGCGGATGTCGGCATGGCCATGAACGACGGCACCCAGGCCGCCCGTGAGGCCGCCAACATGGTTGACCTGGACAGCGACCCGACCAAGCTGCTGGACGTGGTGCAGGTAGGCAAGGAGCTGCTGGTCACTCGTGGGGCGCTGACGACGTTTTCCATCGCCAACGATGTGGCCAAGTACTTCGCCATCCTGCCGGCGCTGTTCGCCGCTATCTACCCGCAACTGGGCGTGCTCAACCTGATGCAGCTGGTCAGCCCGCAGAGCGCGATCCTCTCGGCGATTGTCTTCAACGCACTGATCATCATCGTATTGATCCCCCTGGCGCTGCGCGGTGTGCGCGTGCAGGCGGCAAGTGCAGCGCACCTGTTGCGACGCAATCTGCTGATCTATGGCGTGGGGGGCATCATCGTACCCTTTGCCGGGATCAAGCTGATCGACATCGTGCTCAACGCCCTGCACCTGGTCTGAGGAGGCCACCATGAAGCATTACCTACGCCCGGCCTTGAGCCTGATCCTGTTGATGGCCGTCATCACTGGGGGGCTTTACCCGCTGGTGGTGACCGGGGTGGCCCAAGTGGCGTTCCCGGAGCAAGCCAACGGAAGCCTCGTGCGCGATGATCAAGGGCGAGTGCGCGGTTCGGCGCTGATCGCCCAGGATTTCCAAGGCGATAGCTGGTTCCATTCGCGGCCTTCGGCGGGCGCATTCGCCACGGTAGCCAGCGCTGCGAGCAATTTGGCGCCGAGCAACCCAGCCCTGGCCGAACGGATCACGACGGATGCCGCTGCCCTCTACCAGGCTCAGTTGGGGCCGGTGCCGCAAGCGCTGCTGACTACCTCTGCCAGCGGCCTGGACCCACACCTGCCGCCAGCAGCGGTCGCTTACCAGATCCCTCGGGTGGCGGCGGCGCGGCAGTTGCCTGTGGCGCGCTTGCAAGGCTTGGTGGAAGAGGCCACCCTCCACCCATTGGTCGGGCCGCCGGTGGTCAATGTACTGGCCTTGAACCAGAGCCTGGACAAACTCGGCCATTGACTATGATCGCTTAGCGCCAATCCTCAGAAGTGGCTCTAGGCGCTAAGCGGTCACAGTTCACCAAGCCAGTAGCTCCCCCATTGACGGCGTTCGCGCCTGCAGGTGTTCGCAGGAAACAGGATGAAAGATGAGTGATTCCACCCGCGCAGATGCGCTGTTGGCCAGCCTGCCGCGCAGCGGTCGCGGCAGGCTGAAGGTGTTCCTCGGTGCAGCCCCCGGTGTGGGCAAGACCTTTGCCATGCTCCAGGCCGCCCATGCCCAGCAACGCCAAGGTGTGCAGGTGCTTGCCGGGGTGGTCGAAACCCACGGCCGCGCCGAAACCGAAGCGCTGCTGGCCGGTTTGCACCAGCAGCCGCTGCTGCGCAGCGAGTACCGTAGTGTCACCCTCGAGGAGATGGACCTGGACGGCCTGCTCAAGGCGGCGCCGGCTCTGGTCCTGGTCGACGAGCTGGCACATACCAACGCGCCCGGCAGCCGCCACACCAAACGCTGGCAGGATGTGCAGGAGCTGCTTGCCGCTGGTATCGATGTGTACACCACGGTCAACGTCCAGCACCTGGAAAGCCTCAACGACAAGGTTCGTGGCATTACCGGGGTGCAAGTGCGTGAAACCTTGCCAGACTGGGTGCTGCAAGAAGCCTTCGAGCTGGTGCTGATCGACCTGCCACCGCGCGAGCTGCTTGAACGCCTGCGTGAAGGCAAGGTTTACGTACCGGAGCAGGCACGGGCCGCTATCGATGCCTACTTTTCGCCCACCAACCTGACCGCTTTGCGTGAGCTGGCCATGCAGACCGCCGCCGCCCAAGTCGACGCGGACCTCGCCCACGGCTACCGCCTGCGTGGTGAGGCGGCCCCAGCCTTGCGTGGGCGCCTGCTGGTGGGCGTGGACGGTGACGAGCAGGCTGAACGCTTGGTGCGGCACGCCAGCCGGGTTGCCCAGCGTCGTCATTTGCCCTGGAGCCTAGTGCACGTTGACAACGGCCGGCTGCGTGACGAAACGGCCCGCCAGCGCCTGCAGGCAGCTCAACAATTGGCCGAGCGCCTGGGGGGCGAGGTGGTGTTGCTGCGTGCCGGCGAGGTCGCACGCACCTTGATCCAGCACGCACGCGAGCGCCGCGCCAGCTTGGTGCTGGTTGGCCAATCCCGTGACCGTCTTCGCCGGCGCCTGTTCGGTGCCGGTGTTGGCGCCCGGCTGCTGCGCGAAAACCATGGCCTGGAGATCAACGTGCTGGACCGCGACAGCCAGGCACGCCCAGCCCATGCAGCGGTCAGCCGAGTGTGGGTCTGGCGCCACTACCTGCTGGCGCTGATGGCAACGGCGTTGGCCGCAGGCCTGGCGTGGGCCGTGTCGAACGTGCTGGCGCTGCCGAACATCTCACTGGTGTTTCTCGCCGCCGTACTGCTGGTGGCGGTGCGCAGTAGCCTGGGGCCGGCACTGGCCTGTGCAGCGCTGTCATTCCTGACATACGACTTTTTGTTCATCCCGCCGAACTTCTCATTCAGTATCCAGCGCGAGGAAGACGTGCTGACGCTGGTGTTCTTCCTGCTCATGGCCGCCCTAACCGGCAACCTTGCCGCCCGTCAGCGCAGCCAGCTCAAGGCGCTGCGGGACACTCAGGCGCAAACCAATCAGTTGCTCGATCTGTCACGACGACTGACCGGTGCTGCCGATCGTCAGGCTGTGCTCGATGCTGCCGGCAGACACCTCAATGCTTGGAGCGACGCGCAGGTGTGCCTGCTGGAGCGCGACGATGAAGGCTTGCTGCAAGTGGCAAGCGGTGATGCCCAAGCCTTGAGCGACAACGAGCGTGCCGCCGCCGAGTGGGCCTGGCAGCATGGCCAGGCCGCAGGCCTGGGCAGCGATACGCTGCCCGATGGCCGTTGGTGGTGGTGGCCATTGGCGGTTGAAGATCAGCCGCAGGCTTTGCTGGGGGTTCGCCCGCGCTCTGGGCAGCCGCTGAGCGCTCAGCGGCGGCGGCTGCTGATGGCCCTTGGGCAACCCCTGGCTCAGGCGTTGGCCAGGGCGCGATTGGGCGAGCAGCTCGAAGCAGCCCGCCTGCACGGCGAAACCGAGCAGCTGCGCAGCGCCTTGTTGGCATCGGTCTCCCATGACCTGCGCACCCCACTGACGGCCATGCGGGGCAGCATCGACAGCTTGCTGGCGCTGGGCGAAGCGATCCCTGTTCAAGACCGCCGCGAGCTGCTCGAAGGTACGCGTGATGAGGCCGAGCGCCTCGATCGCTACATCCAGAACCTGCTCGACATGACCCGACTGGGCCACGGTGGCCTCAAGCTTGCTCGCGATTGGGTGGCCCCTGCCGACATCGTCGGCAGTGCCCTGAACCGCCTACGCGCGGTGTTGGCGCCGCTGCAGGTGCGCACCCACGTGCCTGGGGAACTGCCGCTGTTGTTCGTTCACGCGGCCTTGATCGAACAGGCCCTGATCAACGTGCTAGAGAACGCCGCCCGCTTCTCACCTCCCCAAGGCCGCCTAGAGCTGCAGGTGTCGGTGCAGGGCCAGCACCTGCAGTTCGCCGTCAGCGACCAGGGGCCGGGGATCCCCGTCGCCGAACGCGAGAAGATCTTCGACATGTTCTACACCGCCGCCCGCGGCGATCGCGGTGGCCAGGGCACTGGCCTGGGCCTGGCGATCTGCCAGGGCATGATCGGCGCCCATGGAGGGCAGATCCTGGTCGGTGAAGGCATCGATGGCCATGGCACTTGCATCACTCTATGCTTGCCGCTGCCCCAGCAACCTGAAGCCGAAAGCGAAACCCCATGAGCCAGTCCGCCACCTTATTGGTCATCGACGACGAACCGCAGATCCGCAAGTTCCTGCGTATTAGCCTCAGCTCCCAGGGTTACAAGGTGATCGAGGCCGCCACCGGCAGCGAAGGCCTGGCGCAGGCTGCGTTGGCCAGGCCAGACCTGGTGGTGCTCGACCTGGGTTTGCCGGACATGGACGGGCAGCAGGTGCTGCGTGAGTTGCGTGAGTGGAGCGCCGTGCCGGTGCTGGTATTGTCGGTGCGGGCCAGCGAAGTCCAGAAGGTCGATGCGCTCGATGGTGGCGCCAATGACTATGTGACCAAGCCCTTCGGCATCCAGGAGTTTCTGGCCCGGGTGCGGGCGCTGCTGCGCCAGGTGCCGCAGTCGGGCGGCAGTGAAGTGGCGGTCAGCTTTGGCCCTTTGCGCGTGGATTTCGCTTTTCGCAAAGTCACTCTCGATGGCGTGGAAATCGCCCTGACGCGCAAAGAGTATGCCTTGCTGGCGCAATTGGCCGGGCACCCGGGGAGGGTGATCACCCAGCAGCAATTGCTCAAGGACATCTGGGGGCCCACCCACGTCGACGACACCCACTACCTGCGGATTGTGGTGGGGCACTTGCGGCACAAGCTCGGCGATGACCCCACCGCGCCGCGGTTCATCATCACCGAAGCCGGCGTGGGGTATCGATTGGTCGCGCCAACTGCGGCTTGATTGCGCCTCAGGCCCTGGCCGGTTCCGTTTCGAACAGCTGGCGCATCACCTCAAGATAACGCCGCGCACCCAAGCCCAAGGGTCGTGGCTTGAGCCAAATGATGTCGACCCACAGCCGCAAGCGACTGGCCATGTTGTCAAAGCGCACTTCAGCCAGTGCTCCTGAGGCGATCAATGGCTCGACCAACGGCTGTGGCAGATAGGCCCAACCCAGCCCGGACTGCACCAGGTCCAAAGTCGCCAGGTAGCTGTCGGTCAACCATATCCGCCGCGACAGCACCATGCGCGGGTCGGAGCCGGTGGCCTTGCCGGAGGCCACGATGATCTGGCGCTGTTCGGCGAAGGCTTCCTCTGGCAGTGGCGTGCCGCTGTTGTTGCCGGCGGGGTGGCGTGGCGAGGCCACGGCCACCAGCAGCTGGCTGCCAGCTTCGAGAAATGATTCGCGCTCGTCGATACCAGGGCGCTCGAACACCAGTGCCAGCTGCACACTGCCGTCATGCAGCAAACGCACTGCTTCGGTTTGAGTCGCCGAGCGCACTTCGACTTCAAGGCTTGGAAACTCCTTGGCCAGTACTTCCAACGGCTGGCTCCAGCGGCCGGTCTGCAGCTCTGGGGCCATGGCGATGGTCAGGCGCTTTTCCAGCCCCTGATGTAGTTGCAGGGCTTGTGCATCGAGCAGGTTTAGCTGGCAGATGACCTGCCGCGCCTGTGGCTCCAAGGCCAAGGCGGCGCTGGTGGGCAGCGCCTTGCGTGTGGCTCGGTCGAACAGCGGCAGGTCCAGTTCGGCCTCCAGTTGCGCGATGGCCATGCTCACCGCCGACGGCACGCGCCCCAATTTGCGTGCTGCCGCTGAGAATGAGCCCGCTTCCAGGACGGCGAGGAAAATGGCCAGGGAGTCGCTGCTAAATGCCATGGGCGCAAACCTTGAGCAAGGGCCGGAAAGTATGAACACTGCACGGCCCGGTTGACAGCCCCCTTACAGACCTTCGCTCAACACACGGTCGATGCTGTCGACGAAATAATCGACGCTGGCGCGAGTGGTACACATGGGCGGCTTGATCTTGAGAATGTTCAAGTGGTCGCCAGTCGGCTGCATGAAGATCCCCAGCTCACGCAGGCGGTCGCAAAGCGCCATGGTTTCCTCGGTTGCAGGCTCCAGGGTTTCCCGGTCGCGTACCAGCTCCAGGCCCAGGTAGAACCCCGAGCCGTGGGCGGCACCGGCCAGCGGGTGCTTGCCTACCAGTGCCTGCAGGCGCGCCTTGAAATAGCGGCCAGTGTCGCGAGCGTTGTCCCACAGGCCTTCTTCCTGCATCACGTCCAGTACCGCCATGCCGATGCGGCAACTGACCGGGCTGCCGCCGGCCGATGAAAAGAAATAGCCCTCCGCTTCCAGTGCCTCGGCAATCTCGCGGCGGGTGATCACCACACCCAGCGGCTGGCCGTTGCCCATGCCCTTGGCCATGGTGATGATGTCCGGCACCACGCCCTGTTCCTCAAAGCCCCAGAAGTACTCGCCTAGGCGGCCGTAGCCCACCTGTACCTCGTCGGCGATGCATACCCCGCCGCGGGCGCGAACCTTGGCATAGGCCCCGCGCAGGTAACCGGCCGGTAGCGAGATACCGCCAGCATTGCCGTAAACGGGCTCGCAGATGATGCCGGCCAACTGGCGGCCACGGCCATCGAGCTCGGCCAGCTTGGCGTCGACGTCGCGCAGGTAGCCCTCGGCAGTGTCGGGCCCACGCAAGCGCCCGCGAAAGGTGTTCGGCGCCTCTACTGGGTGTACCCAGTCCGGTCGGGTTTCCAGAGCCTGCGGGTTGTCGGCGATGGAGGTGGAAATGGCGTCGGTGGCCACCGACCAGCCGTGGTAAGCCTCCAGTACGCTAAGCAGGTCGCGGCCGCCGCTGTAGGCCCATGCCAGGCGGATGGCCAGGTCATTGGCCTCGGTGCCGCTGTTGACCATGAAGACCCGGTCGAAGCCCTCAGGGGCCAGTTCGAGCAGGCGTTCGGAGAACTCGGTGATGGCAGCGTAATGGAAACGCGAGTTGGTGTTGAGCAGTGACCATTGGCGCGCAGATTCGGCGACCATGCGCGGGTGTCCGTGCCCCAGCACTGCGACGTTGTTGAGCATGTCCAGGTAGGAGCGTCCTTGCATGTCGATCAGGTAGTTGCGCCAGCCGCGCTCGATCTGTGGCGGTTGTTCATAATAGTGTTTCTGCGAGCGGGCAAAGCTGGCGTCGCGCCGGGCCAGAAGGGCCTGTGGGTCGGGCAACGGCTCAGCATTACAATCGATGCCCAGTAGTACCGCTGGCGACGGGCATAGCGCCAGCCAGGCAGCGGCTTGCGAAGGCGTGGCGAAAAACGGCGGTTCTAGGTGCGTGTCCAGACACAGCTGCACACTCAGCAAGCCGGCGCTAGTGCCCAGGGATTGCCCAGGCGCAACTGCCTGGCCATCGGCAAGGGCGCCTTCCAAACCCTGCAACCAAAGGGCCCAGTTCGGTGTGCGCAAGCAGCCGCGTCCACCGCTGTGGTGATGCCAGGTACCCGCTGCGGGCGCCTGTATGCGCTGGCCAAAGGGCACATGCAGGTCTACGCCCAGGGCGCACGTGGCGGGTTCTTCGGCGCGGTCGATGTGGGTTTGTGACAGGCGGTATTGCCCATGCAGGGTGCAGGCCGGTGCCGGCTGCGTGGCAAGCAGATGCTGGTCAAAGCCCGCCTGCTCCCAGTTCCCGGCTTCGTAATGGCGGCTGAGCACGCTCAGGTCGATGCGGTTGACGGGCTTGCCTGCCAGTTCAGGCAGTAAAGGTAGGCAGGCGCTGAACTCTACAGTGTCCGTCTTGAGGCCAGCAGCCTGGAGAATCGCCGCTTGCATAAGGCTCAGAGGCACGGCGGTGGCGGTATCGAAGATTTGCCACTCATGGGCGACGTTGGCGCGGGTGTATTCGTTGCCGGGGTCCACGGCCAGTTGTTGCGCGCTGCTCAGCACTAGCACCGCGGCACGGTTGAGCACCATTGGCCATAGCGCGCGCAGTTCGGCTTCGGTCAGTGGGTTGAGCGCCTGGTAGGCGCTGACTGCGGGCAGAATGCGCAGCGGGTCGCCTTCTGCATGGTGCAGTAAGGCTGAGCAGGTCACCGATAGGTCGGCCACGCGCCAGGTACGCGACAGGTCGCCAAAGTCGATCACCCCCTGCAGTTGCCATTGGCGCTGCTGGTCGCGGGCCCAGACGGTGTTGTCATCGGTGATGTCCAAGTGCACCGCTTGGGTCGGCAGCAGATCAGCCAATGGGGCCAGGTGCTCGCTGGCCAAGCGTGTGGCTTGCTCGACGCGCAAGCGTTGCCCGGCATCTTGCAGCACTGGCAGTAGATGCGCGATCAGCGCCTGGGCGTGGCGAGGATCCCACTGCAGGGTACGTTCAAGGCCTGGGTGGTCGAACCCGACCAAGGCTTTGTCAAGGCGTGCGCACAGCGCGCCCAGTTCGGCCATCAGGCGTTGCGGCATGTGTTTGAGGCGGGTCAACGGCTGGCCATCGATGTAGTCGAGCAGGCGTACCCGCAGGGGTTGGCCTTCGATCTCCACTGCCAGCAAGTTTTCGCCAGTTTGCGCTGCTTGCACCGCTGGCACTGGCAGGCCCTGATCGTGCAGGTAGGCCAGGGCGGCATGCTGTGCCTGCAATTCGACCTGGGCATAGCTGGCGTGGCAGGCTTTGAGCACGAAGCGACCTTCAGGCGCATCCACGCGCAGGTTCAGGTCTTGCTGGCTGCCCAGCGATGACAGTTCGCCCGCCAGACCATACTGCGCCTGCAGTAGCGCATGCGCCTGGGCTTGGCTAAGCGACGGGCTGGGCAGGCCTGAGCGCTGGATCAACGTGTCGAGGGCAGGGGACGTGGGCTGTTGTTGGCTAGGCATGGATTCTACCGTTGCTGCAGGGAGTTGACCGGGCAGAATTTATGCCCGATCTGGCTGATGATGAAAGACAATCGTGATCAGAAATTCTGACAACGATTGCCATCCACCTGCCAACCCCTAAACACCGTCACGTGCCTGCTCTAGCTCAAGAAAGCCGCTTCCAGCAGTTGCTGCGTGTACGCGTGCTGCGGGGCATGGAAGATAGTTTGCGCATCCCCTTGCTCCACCACATGCCCGTGCTTGATCACCATCAACTGGTGGCTCAATGCTTTCACCACCGCCAGGTCATGGCTGATGAACAGATAAGTCAGGTTGTACTTGTGCTGCAGATTGCGCAGCAACTCCACCACCTGCCGCTGCACCGTGCGGTCCAGTGCCGAAGTCGGCTCATCCAGCAGGATGAGGGCTGGTTTCAATACCAATGCTCTGGCGATGGCGATACGCTGGCGCTGGCCGCCAGAAAACTCATGCGGGTAGCGGTGGCGGGTGCTCGGGTCCAGGCCCACTTCTTCCAGCGCCGCAGTGATCGCGGCTTGCTGCTCGGCAGGCGTGCCGATCTTGTGAATCCGTAGCCCCTCGCCGACGATGTCCGCCACACACATGCGCGGGCTCAAGCTGCCGAATGGGTCCTGGAACACCACCTGCATCTCTCGGCGCAGTGGACGTACCTGTTTCTGGTTGAGCCCTTGCAGTTGCTGACCGTGGAAACGAATGCCGCCCTGACTGGAGATCAGGCGCAAGATCGCCAGACCCAGCGTCGATTTGCCCGACCCGGACTCACCGACGATTCCCAACGTCTGCCCTTGTGGCAGGCTGAAGTTGACGCCGTCCACTGCCTTTACGTGGTCAACCGTCTTACGCAACAGGCCCTTTTTGATCGGGAACCACACCTTCAGGTCTTCGACCTCCAGTAAAGGCGCGCCAACTGGATTGTGCGCAGGCAGCCCGCTAGGCTCGGCGTTGATCAGCATTTGCGTGTAGGGGTGCTGTGGCGCACTGAACAGGGTCGCGCACTCAGCCTGTTCGACAATCTGCCCGCGCTGCATCACGCACACCCGGTGGGCAATGCGCCGCACCAGGTTGAGGTCGTGGCTGATTAACAGCAATGCCATGCCCAGGCGCGCTTGCAGTTGCTTGAGCAGCTCGAGAATCTTCAGCTGCACAGTCACATCGAGCGCTGTGGTGGGTTCGTCGGCAATCAGCAGCTCGGGCTCGTTGGCCAGCGCCATGGCAATCATCACCCGCTGACGCTGGCCGCCTGAAAGCTCATGGGGTAACGCCTTGAGGCGTTTATGCGGTTCGGGGATACCGACCATTTCCAGCAGTTCCAGGGTTCGTGCGGTGGCTTGCTTGCCGGTCAGGCCTTTATGCAACAGCAGGATCTCGTTGATCTGCTTTTCGATGCTATGCAGCGGGTTCAACGAGGTCATCGGCTCCTGGAAAATCATCGCGATGCGGTCGCCACGAATGCGCTGCATGGTCTTTTCGCTTTGCTTAAGCAGGTCTTTGCCTTCGTAGCCAATGCTGCCGCCAGGGTGACGGGCAAGCGGGTAGGGCAAAAGGCGCAGGATCGAATGCGCGGTCACCGATTTACCCGAACCGCTTTCGCCGACCAGCGCCAGGGTTTCACCCTTGCGGATGTCGAAGCTGATGCCGTCGACCACACGGTTGACCTGCTCGCCGGTGACAAACTCCACGGCCAGGTCGCGCACTTCGATCAGGTTCTGTTCGCTCATTTCATTTCCTCGGGTCGAAGGCATCGCGGGCGGATTCGCCGATGAACACCAGCAGGCTCAACATGATCGCCAGCACGGCGAAGGCGCTGATACCCAACCACGGGGCTTGCAGATTGGACTTGCCTTGTGCCACCAGCTCCCCAAGCGACGGTGCGCCCGGCGGTAGGCCGAAGCCGAGGAAGTCCAGCGCGGTCAGGGTGCCGATGGCTCCGGTGAGGATGAATGGCATGAAGGTCATGGTGGAAATCATGGCGTTGGGCAGGATGTGCCGGTACATGATCGCGCCATTGCGCATGCCCAGGGCGCGGGCCGCGCGCACGTATTCCAGGTTGCGCCCGCGCAGAAATTCAGCGCGCACCACATCGACCAGGCTCATCCACGAGAACAGCAGCATGATGCCCAGCAGCCACCAGAAGTTGGGTTGCACGAAACTGGCAAGAATGATCAGCAGATACAGCACCGGCAGGCCGGACCAGATTTCCAGAAAGCGCTGCCCCGCCAGATCCACCCAGCCGCCGTAGAACCCCTGCAAGGCACCGGCAATGACCCCGATGATGGAACTCAGCACGGTCAGGGTAAGGGCGAACAGGACCGAGACGCGGAAACCGTAGATCACCCGCGCCAGCACATCCCGGCCCTGGTCGTCTGTGCCCAGCCAGTTGTCGGTGGAGGGCGGCGCCGGGGCTGGTACACGCAGGTCGTAGTTGATGCTCTGGTAGCTGAATGGAATGGGCGCCCAGATTACCAGACTGTCTTTTTTCTCCAGCAGGTCGCGGATGTACGGGCTCTTGTAGTTGGCCTCCAACGGGAATTCGCCACCGAAGGTGGTTTCCGGATAGCGCTTGAACGCAGGGAAATACCAAGAGCCTTCATAACGCACCGCGATGGGTTTGTCGTTGGCGATCAGCTCGGCGCCGAGGCTCAGGCCGAACAGAATCAGGAACAGCCACAGCGACCACCAGCCTCGGCGGTTGGCCTTGAAGCGCTCGAAGCGCCGGCGGTTGAGGGGGGACAGTGCCATGTCAGTGCTCCCGGCTGGCGAAGTCGATGCGTGGATCGACCAGGGTGTAGGTCAGGTCGCCGATCAATTTCACCACCAGCCCTAGCAGGGTGAAGATGAACAAGGTGCCGAAGACCACCGGGTAGTCGCGGTTGATCGCCGCTTCGAAACTCATCAGGCCAAGGCCATCGAGGCTGAATATCACCTCGATCAGCAATGACCCTGTGAAAAAGATGCCGATGAATGCCGACGGGAAGCCGGCGATAACCAGCAACATGGCGTTGCGGAACACATGCCCATACAGCACCCGCGGCCGGCTCAGGCCTTTGGCTTTGGCGGTGACCACGTATTGTTTGTTGATTTCGTCGAGGAAGCTGTTCTTGGTCAGCAGGGTCATGGTGGCGAAGTTGCCGATGACCAAAGCGGTGATCGGCAGTACCAGATGCCAGAAATAGTCGAGCACTTTGCCAGTGGTGGACAGTTCATCGAAGTTGTTGGACGTCAGCCCCCGCAGCGGGAACCAGTCGAAGTAGCTGCCCCCGGCGAACAGCACGATCAGCAGGATCGCGAACAGGAATGCAGGGATCGCATAGCCGACGATGATGGCCGAGCTGGTCCAGACATCGAAGTGGCTGCCGTGACGCACTGCCTTGGCGATCCCCAGGGGGATCGATACCAGGTACATGATCAGTGTGCTCCACAGCCCCAGTGAAATCGACACGGGCATCTTCTCGGCGATCAGGTCGATGACCTTGGCATCGCGGAAGAAGCTGTTGCCAAAATCCAGCGTGGCGTAGTTCTTGACCATGATCCACAAGCGCTCGGGCGCCGACTTGTCGAAGCCGTACATGTGCTCGATTTCGGCGATCAGGGCTGGGTCCAGGCCTTGGGCGCCGCGGTAGTTGGAGCCGGCCACGGAGACTTCGGCGCCACCACCTGCGATGCGGCTGGTGGCACCGTCGAAACCTTCGAGCTTGGCGATCATCTGTTCAACCGGGCCGCCAGGGGCGGCTTGCACGATGATGAAGTTGATGATCAGAATGCCGAACAGGGTAGGGATGATCAGCAGCAGGCGGCGCAGGATATATGCCAGCATGTCAGTTGGCCTCATCCGTTGGCGCTTCGGTGACCGCCGGGGCCACGTTTGGCTTGATCCACCAGGTATCGATGCCGACGTCGTACTTGGGTGAAACCTTGGGGTGGCCAATGTGGTTCCAATAGGCCACACGGTTGGTTTTGATGTGCCAGTTGGGTATCACGTAGTAGCCCCATTGCAGCACGCGATCCAGGGCGCGGCAGTGCTCGATCAGGCTCTGGCGGGAGTCGGCGTTGATCAGCCCTTCTACCAGCTGGTCGATTGCCGGGTCGCGCAGGCCGATGAAGTTGCGGCTGCCGGGGTTGTCGGCGGCGGCGCTGCTCCAGTATTCGCGCTGTTCGTTGCCCGGGGAATTGGATTGCGAGAAACCGCCGACGATCATGTCGAAGTCGCGCGAGCGCAAGCGGTTGATGTACTGCGAAACGTCCACGCGACGTATTTCGAAGCCAATGCCCAGGTCGGCAAGGTTTCGCTTGAAGGGCAACAGCACGCGCTCGAACTGAGTCTGCGCCAGCAGGAACTCGATACTCACTGGCTTGCCATTCTGGTCGACCATCTTGTCATCGACAATCTTCCAACCGGCCTCCTGGAGCAGCTTATAGGCCTGGCGTTGGTTCTCGCGGATCATGCCGCTACCGTCGGTCACCGGGTTGGCAAAGGCTTGGCTGAACACCTGGTCCGGGACCTTGCCGCGCATCGGTTCGAGGATTTTCAGCTCGGCGGGTGAGGGCAGACCCGTTGCGGCCATTTCCGAGTTTTCGAAATAGCTGCCGGTGCGTATGTACGCGCCGTTGAACAACTGCTTGTTGGTCCACTGGAAGTCGAACAGCAAGCTCAGCGCCTTGCGCACTCGCACATCCTGAAACACAGGCTTGCGCAGGTTGAAGATGAAACCTTGCATACCCACCGGGTTGCCGTTGGGTATTTCTTCCTTGATCAGGCGCCCCTCGCGCACGGCGGGCACATCATAGGCTGTGGCCCAGTTCTTGGCGCTGACTTCAAGCTCATAATCGAACGCGCCGGCTTTCAATGCCTCCAAAGCCACGTTGTTGTCACGGTAGACATCGAAGGTCATGGCGTCGAAGTTGTAGAAGCCTCGGTTGAGCGGCAGGTCCTTGGCCCAGTAGTCTTTGACCCGCTCATAGCGTATCGAACGCCCAGCCTTGACCTGGGCGACCTTGTAGGGGCCGCTGCCAAGCGGCGGCTCGAGATTGCCGCGGGTGAACTCGCGGTTCTCGTACCAGTGCTTGGGCAGCACTGGTAACTGGCCCAGGATCAACGGCAGTTCGCGGTTGTTGTTGTGCTTGAATTTGAACAGCACTTTCAGTGGGTCTTCGGCGACTACATCGGCGACATCGCCGTAGTACTGGCGGTACAGCGGTGCGCCGTCTTTGATCAGGGTGTTGAACGTGAACACCACGTCCTCAGCGCGCATCGGGTGGCCGTCGTGGAACCGCGCTTCGGGCCTTAGATAGAAGCGCACCCAGCTATTGTCAGGGGCTTTTTCGATCTTGCCGGCGACCAAACCGTACTCGGTGAACGGCTCGTCCAGGCTCTGGCGCATCAAGGTGTCATATATGATGCCAACGTTATCGGCGGGCACCCCTTTATTGATGAACGGGTTGAGGCTGTCGAACCCGCCAAAGCTGGCCTGGCGAAACGTGCCGCCCTTGGGCGCATCAGGGTTCACGTAATCGAAGTGCTTGAAATCTGCCGGGTATTTCGGCGGTTCATCGTACAAGGTCAGCGCATGTTGCGGCGCGGCCAGCGCGGGCAGGCTCAGGCAGGCGAACAGCAGGCTGCAGGCCAGGCGATGCGTCGGCTTCATTGGGCGTTCTCCGAAGGCTTGATCCACCAGGTATTCAACCCAAGGGTGTAGGGCGGCGTGGTGACGAAGGCGAACCGGTTGCGGTAGGCCAGGCGGTGATTGTCGAGGTACCAGTTGGGAATCATGTAGTACTGCCACGAGAGCACCCGGTCCAGGGCGCGGGCGGCGGCAACCTGATCGTCACGGCTGCGCGCTGCCAGCAAGGTGTCGAGCAGGTGGTCGACCACAGGGTCCTTGACCCCGGCGTAATTCTTGCTGCCCTTGATCGCGGCCTGGCTGGAATGGAAGTACAACCATTGCTCAAGGCCTGGGCTCAGGGTCTGGTTCAAGGTCATCAGAATCATGTCGAAATCGAACTGGTCCAGGCGTTGTTTGTACTGGGCACGGTCCACGGTACGCAAGCGAGCATCGATACCGATACTGGCGAGGTTTTCGACATAAGGTTGCAGGATGCGTTCGAGGCTTGGGTTTACCAGCAGCAGTTCCATCCTGAAGGGTTGACCCTTGGCATCGACCAGGCGTTGGCCATCGAGCTTCCAGCCGGCCTGGTTGAGTAGGCCAAGGGCTTGGCGCAGGGTCTGGCGACCAATACCCCGCCCGTCGGTATGGCTGACCTGATAGGGCTGGGTGAACAGTTTCTTGGGCAGTTGTTCACGCAGCGGCGCCAGCAGCAGCCATTCCTTGCCTGTGGGCAGGCCGCTGGCGGCGAACTCGCTGTTGGGGTAGTAGCTGGTCGCGCGGCGGTAGGCGCTGCTGAACAGTGCGCGGTTGGTCCATTCGAAATCGAGCATCAAGCCCAGCGCCTGGCGCACCTTGGGGTCGCTGAAGGTCGCCCGGCGGCTGTTCATGAACAGCCCCTGGGTCTGGGTTGGGATGCGGTGAGGGATCTGTGCTTTGATCACCTCGCCACGGCGCACCGCAGGGAAGTTGTATCCGTTGGCCCAATTCTTGGCCTGGTGCTCGATATAAATGTCGAATTCACCAGCCTTGAACGCTTCGAAGGCCACAGTGGAATCCCTGTAGAACTCGTACTCGACTCGGTTGAAGTTGTACTTACCCCGATTGACCGGCAAGTTCTTGCCCCAGTAGTTCTTGACCCGCTCAAATACCAGACGCCTGCCAGGTTCTACTTGAGTGATGCGATAGGGGCCACTGCCCAGCGGCGGTTCGAACGTAGTGGCCTCGAAGTCGCGCTTTTGCCAGTAGTGCTTGGGCAGCACTGGCATTTCGCCCAGGCGCAGGATCAGCAGCGGGTTACCAGCACGCTTGAACACAAAGCGGATACGCAGTGGGCCGAGGATATCAACGCGTTGTACTTCCTGCAGATTGGTGCGGTAGAGCGGGTGCCCTTGCTTGAGCAGGGTACGGTAGGAAAACGCCACGTCGGCGGCGGTGATCGGCGCGCCATCATGCCAGCGCGCTTCCGGGCGCAGGTTGAAGACCACCCAACTGCGGTCTTCGCTGTATTCCACCGAGCGGGCGATCAGGCCGTAACTGGACGTCGCTTCGTCACCGGAAGGGTCGTACTGACCGGTACCGACCATCAACGTTTCGTTCAGCTCGTTGACGCCGTACTGCAAGAAGTTTGGCGTGGTGACCGGGCTGGTGCCTTTGAAGGTATAAGGGTTTAGCGTGTCGAACGTTCCGAACGCCATGGCCCGCAAGGTGCCGCCCTTGGGCGCTTGCGGGTTGACCCAGTCGAAGTGGGTGAATGTGGCTGGGTACTTGAGCGTGCCGAACTGCGCGTATCCGTGGCTTTCGCTCACCATCGCGAAGGTAGGGAAGCTCAAGGCCAGGCTGAGTGACAGCAGGAGGGGACGTATCAAGTCGGCATCCGATCCAGAGGCGTTGGGCTTGGGTCGCAGTACAGTAACAGCTTGGCGGGTATGGAAAAAGAGAGAGTCAGCAGACGATCGAGTACTCGCTCTGCTGCAAGCGACCTTGCGTCGCAAAAGGGCTGCAAAGCAGCCCCGGTATCGATCAGTGCGAGAGGTAGACGGTCAACGTCTGGCCGGGCTTGAGTGCATGCCCGCTGCGAGGATTCCAGCGCTTGAGGTGCTGCATTTCGACATTGAAACGTTTGGCAACAAGATACAGAGAGTCACCCTTGCGCACCTTGTATTGGGTGGAGCGTTGCCCAGAGGCCGCCACCCGGTTGCCCGCCGCGCTCGGTGCGCTGCCACCGCGCAGGGCCAATACCTGGCCTGCCTTCACGCGATTGCCAGACAGCTTGTTCCAGCGTTGGATGTCTTTGACGGCAACCCGGTTGGCCCTGGCGATAGTGCTCAGGCTGTCGCCACGCTTGACCCTGTAGCTGCGGGCTGCCGGCCCTCGGGCTTCTGCCACGGCAGCGGCGAACACGGCCTTGTTAGGCTGCAGGCTGATCAGCTGTTCAGGCTTGAGGTTCGACAGGCTGTCGCTGAGCAGCTGCGCTTTGGCAGTCGGCACCAGCAGCTGCTTGGGGCCATCGACCGTCATGCGTTTCTTGAAGGCTGGGTTGAGCTGGATCAGCTCGTCTTCGTCGATGTTGGCGAAGGCGGCGACCCGTGACAGATCGAGGCGATCATTGATGGCTACCGCTTCGAAATAGGGCTCATTGGCGATCGGGTTGAGGTTCACTCCATAAGCCTCAGGGGTGGAAACGACCTGCGACAGGGCCAACAGCTTGGGCACGTAGTCACGGGTTTCCTGGGGCAGCGGCAGGTTCCAGTAGTCGGTTGGCAGCCCCAGCTTCTCGTTGCGCTCGATGGCCCGGCTGACGGTACCTTCGCCAGCATTGTAAGCAGCCAAGGCCAGCAGCCAGTCGCCGTTGAACATGTCATGCAGGCGGGTCAGGTAGTCCAGTGCAGCGTTGGTCGAGGCGGTGATGTCGCGGCGCCCGTCATAGAAGTTGGTCTGGCGCAGATTGAAGTGACGACCTGTGGCCGGCATGAACTGCCACATGCCGGCAGCACTGGCGCGCGAGTAGGCCATTGGGTTGTAGGCGCTTTCGATGGCAGGGAGCAGGGCCAGCTCCAGGGGCATGTCGCGCTCTTCAAGACGCTCGACGATGTAATGCAGATAAAGGCTGCCGCGCTCGCCTGCGCTTTCGATGAAGGTCGGGTTACTGGCGAACCACAGGCGCTGCTGCTCGATGCGTGGGTTGACGTCGATGCTGTCCTGCAGCGCGAAGCCCTGGCGCATACGCTCCCACACGTCCTGTGGTGGTTGCGCCGGTTTGACCGCCAGCGGTGAGGGCTTGTGCTTGATTCGGGCCTGGTAGCTGTGCGCGCGAACGCTGTCGGATTCATCGAGCTGACGGGTGCTCTGGCAACCCACCAGGGTGGCGGCCAGGGCCAGCGCACTGATTTGGGCCAGGCGCGTCAGGGCGACTGAATGAGCGGTTCTGCGGCTTCGAGAAGACATCGGCTGACAGGGTTATCCGGGCAAAAAATTTCGGCGATTCTAGAAACCGCACCCGCCCGGGTCAACCGTTGACATCCCTGTACGATATATCTTGAGGTTATCAGAAGGTGTCCTTCCAAGACCTCAAAGCAGCAAAAACAGTGACCTGCGAGTCGTTCGAATGTCCCTTCCATTCGTCTGCTTTTTGTTTAACTAATGTTTCAGCGGTACGTAAAAAGGGGTTTGTCAGCCGCTCGAGTGCAATAGTTGATGGCAGTGTGATGCGATTTTCAGCGCGCAATCGGGTAACTTCCTCGAACCGCTGTAGAACGTGCGGATTAGAGGGCTCCACGGCTTTGGCAAAACGTAAATTGCTCAAGGTGTATTCATGGGCACAATAGACCTCGGTTTGCTCAGGCAGCGCCGCCAGGCGCGCAAGGGCTGGTTGCATCTGCTGCGCGGTGCCTTCGAACATGCGCCCACAGCCGGCAGCGAACAAGGTGTCGCCACTGAACAGCAAAGGGGTTGCCGGTTGATCGCTGAAATACGCGATATGCCCAAGGGTATGGCCGGGCACCGCCAATACTTCGAAAGCGATGCCCAATACGCTGACCTGATCGCCGTCGTCCAGCGCCATGTCGCGGGCAGGGATCGATTCATGGGCTGGGCCACAGACACGGGCACCGGTTAGCTGCTTTAGGCGCTCGACGCCGCCGACATGGTCGTTGTGGTGATGGGTGATCATGATGGTATCGAGCACCCAGCCAGGGTTGGCCGCCAACCAGGCGTGTACTGGGCCGGCGTCACCGGGGTCGACCACCGCGCAGCGGCGTTTGGCAGTATCCTGTAACAACCAGATGTAGTTGTCGGAGAAAGCGGGAAGAGCGTCGATCTGTATCATGATGCGGATCCGTATCGCCAAGCGTGGCACATGAAGGCATCTTAGCCGCGATGACGCACAGCGAGAACCTTCGAGGGAGAGCGCAATGACCGATCAAGCCTTTGCTCAGGCCGACCCGCAGTGGGTCGAACTGATCAGCCAGGCCCGTGAGTGGTTCAACGGCCCACTTGGCCTAATGATGCTCAAAGAAGAAGAAAAGCTGCTCGAAGAAGAGCTGGGGCGCTTCTTCGGTGGCTATCTGGTGCACTATGGCCCTAGTGCCGATGCGCCGCCCAGCGCCCCGCAGGTGCAGCGCAACGTGCGCCTTGGTGCACCGCTGCCGGGCGTGGAAATCGTCTGCGAAGAACAGGCCTGGCCGTTGAGCGAGCACGCCGCCGATGTGGTGGTGCTGCAGCATGGCTTGGACTTCAGCCTGTCGCCCCACGGGCTGCTGCGTGAAGCGGCCAGTGCGGTGCGCCCTGGTGGTCACTTGCTGATCGTCGGCATCAACCCCTGGAGCGGCTGGGGCGTGCGTCACCTGTTCAGTAAGGGCGCCTTGCGTAAAGCGCGCTGCATCTCCCCGTCACGGGTGGGCGACTGGCTCAACCTGCTGGGCTTTGCGCTGGAGAAACGCCGCTTCGGGTGCTATCGTCCGCCGCTCACTTCGCCGGCTTGGCAACAACGCCTGGCCGGTTGGGAGCGGATGGCCGGAGGGTGGCAGTGTGCGGGGGGCGGGGTCTACCTGCTGGTGGCCCGCAAGATGGTGGTGGGCCTGCGGCCTCTGCGCCAAGCGCGGCGTGAACCGATGGGCAAGCTGCTGCCGCTGCCTTTGGCCAAGGTCAACCGTACCGCCGCCGATCCGGATACCGATAAGCACTGAACATGAGTGGTACATGAGCGATAGCGTCGAGATGTATACCGATGGCGCCTGCAAGGGCAACCCCGGCCCCGGGGGCTGGGGCGTCCTGCTGGTCTTCAAGGGCGTCGAGAAGGAATTGTGGGGAGGCGAGCGCGAAACCACCAACAATCGCATGGAGCTGATGGCCGCTATTCAGGGGCTGATGGCACTCAAGCGCGAGTGCGACGTTGTGCTCACCACCGACTCGCAGTACGTGATGAAAGGTATCAACGAATGGATGGCCAACTGGAAGAAACGCGGTTGGAAAACCGCGGCCAAAGAACCGGTGAAAAACGCCGACCTGTGGCAGTTGCTCGATGAACAGGTCAACCGCCACAAGGTGACCTGGAAGTGGGTGCGCGGGCACATCGGCCACCCTGGCAACGAGCGGGCCGACCAATTGGCCAATCGCGGCGTCGAGCAAGTGCGCGCCCAGCGTTGAGCTGCGTTACAATCGCCGCCTCAGTAAACGATGCAAGTTGGAGCGCCCCGCGTGGAGCAGCAAGACAAACGCCTGGTCATTCTCGATACCGAAACCACCGGTATGCCGGTCAGCGAAGGTCACCGGATTATCGAGATCGGTTGTGTCGAAGTCATTGGCCGGCGCCTGACCGGGCGGCATTTTCACGTCTATCTGCAGCCTGACCGCGAAAGCGACGAAGGCGCGATCAACGTCCACGGTATCACTGATGCGTTTCTGGTCGGCAAACCGCGCTTTGCCGATGTAGCCGAAGAATTCTTCGAGTTCATCCAGGGTGCCACCCTGGTCATCCATAACGCTGCATTCGACGTTGGCTTCATCAACAACGAGTTCGCTTTGCTGGGGCAGAGCGACCGAGCTGACATCGCCAACCACTGCACCATCCTCGATACCCTGCTGTTGGCCCGTGCGCGCCATCCGGGGCAGCGCAACAGCCTCGATGCGCTGTGTAAACGCTACGACATCGACAACTCAGGCCGCGAGTTGCACGGCGCGCTGCTCGACTCCGAGTTGCTGGCCGACGTTTACCTGGCGATGACCGGTGGCCAGACCAGCCTGTCGCTGGCCGGTCATGGGGCTGATGCTAACGATGATGAGCAGGCCAGCGGTGGCAGCGAGATTCGCCGCATCGTCGGACGTGCGCCGGGGCGGGTGATCCTGGCCAATGCCGAGGAGTTGGAGGCCCATGCCGAACGGCTGGCGGCAGTTGCCAAGTCGGCTGGCGGGCCCTCGATGTGGCAAACCCTGACTGAGCCGCCTGCCAGCTGATCGGTTTTTTCAACTGGCCTCACCGCGGCCAGGCGCTGTGCCACAGATTTGCTTCTAGGTGCCAATAGCGGGTTTACCCGCGAAGAGGCCAGCGCAGTCAAGACAGGGCCGACTACCCTTAACAGGACTACATGTCCTTTGGAGGTAGCAGCCCGATGTACAAGGACCTCAAGTTCCCGATCCTCATCGTTCACCGCGCCATCAACGCCGACACTGTTGCAGGCGAGCGCGTTCGCGGCATCGCCGAGGAACTGTGCCAGGACGGCTTTACCATCATCAAGGCGGCCGATCATGCAGAGGCCCGTTTGGTCGCTACCACCCACCATGGCCTGGCCTGCATGCTGATTGCGGCTGAAGGTGTGGCAGACCATAGCCATCTGCTGCAAAACATGGCTGAGCTCATCCGCCTGGCCCGTTTGCGTGCCCCTAACTTGCCGATCTTTGCCCTGGGCGAGCAGGTGACCCTGGAAAATGCGCCGGCCGAGGCAATGAGCGAGCTTAACCAACTGCGCGGTATTCTTTATCTGTTCGAAGACACCGTGCCTTTTCTGGCTCGCCAGGTCGCGCGCGCCGCGCACAATTACCTCGATGGCCTGCTGCCGCCGTTCTTCAGAGCCTTGGTGCAACATACCGCGCAGTCCAATTACTCCTGGCACACACCCGGTCATGGTGGGGGTGTGGCCTATCGTAAAAGCCCGGTTGGCCAGGCCTTCCACCAGTTTTTCGGTGAAAACACCCTGCGTTCTGATCTATCGGTCTCGGTGCCCGAACTGGGGTCGTTGCTCGACCACACCGGCCCGCTGGCCGAAGCAGAGGCCCGTGCGGCGCGTAACTTCGGGGCTGATCACACCTATTTCGTTATCAACGGCACCTCCACTGCCAACAAAATCGTCTGGCATGCCATGGTCGGGCGCGATGACCTGGTGCTGGTTGACCGCAACTGCCACAAGTCGGTGGTCCACGCCATCATCATGACCGGTGCCATCCCGATCTACCTGTGCCCGGAGCGTAATGAGCTGGGCATCATCGGCCCGATCCCGCTCAGCGAGTTCAGCGCTGAATCGATCCGTGCCAAGGTCTGCGCCCACCCCTTGGCCGCCGGGCGCGAGCCTCGCATCAAACTGGCGGTGGTAACCAACTCCACCTACGACGGCTTGTGTTACAACGCCGAGCTGATCAAACAGGCCTTGGGGGCGAGTGTGCAGGTGCTGCACTTCGACGAAGCCTGGTTCGCCTATGCGGCCTTCCATGAATTCTTCAAGGGACGCTTCGCCATGGGAACGACGCGCAGCGAGACCAGCCCGCTGGTGTTCAGTACCCATTCGACCCACAAACTGCTGGCCGCCTTCAGTCAGGCCTCGATGATCCATGTGCAGGATGGCGCTCAGCGCCAGCTGGACCGCGACCGCTTCAACGAGGCGTTCATGATGCACATCTCCACTTCTGCGCAGTACGGGATTCTCGCCTCCCTGGACGTGGCCTCGGCCATGATGGAGGGCCCGGCTGGGCGCTCGCTATTGCAAGAAATGTTCGACGAAGCCTTGAGTTTCCGCCGCGCCCTGGCCAACTTGCGCGAGCACATCGCCGCTGCTGACTGGTGGTTTAGCATCTGGCAGCCATCAGCGGCGCAGGGCATCGAGCAGCTGGCTGTACAAGATTGGCTGCTGCAGCCCAGCGCCCAGTGGCATGGGTTTGGCGAGGTGGCCGATGACTACGTACTGCTCGACCCGCTGAAAGTGACCTTGGTCATGCCCGGCCTCAGCACCGATGGGGCTTTGGGTGAACACGGCATACCAGCGGCGGTGGTCAGCAAATTTCTCTGGGAGCGTGGGCTGGTTGTGGAGAAGACCGGGCTATACAGCTTCCTGGTGCTGTTCACCATGGGCATCACCAAGGGCAAGTGGAGCACGCTGCTGACGGAGCTTCTGGAATTCAAGCGCCACTACGACGCCAATACAGCCCTCAGTGTCTGCCTGCCCAGTCTGGTCACGGCAGATGCCGGGCGTTATCGCAGCTCAGGGTTGCGCGAGTTGTGCGATCAGTTGCACGAATGCTATCGCGCCAACGCCACCGCGAAACAACTCAAGCGGCTCTTCACCTGCCTGCCACAGGTGGCTATGAGCCCGGCATGCGCTTACGACCAGATGGTACGAGGGGAAGTGGAGGCGGTGCCCATCGAGGCGCTGCTGGGAAGGGTCGCTGCCGTCATGCTGGTACCTTACCCGCCAGGCATCCCATTGATCATGCCGGGCGAACGGTTCACCGAAGCAACCCGCTCGATCCTCGACTACTTGGCGTTCGCCCGTGCCTTCAACGCTGGTTTTCCAGGCTTTGTCGCCGACGTGCACGGCCTGCAATGCGAAGGCGGCCGGTACACGGTCGATTGCATCAAGGAATGCGAATGATCTCAACGCCGCTCTGGGCAAGTTCGAAGCGATTCTCACCCAGGTGGTTGACGCGATCGCCAATAGCCAGGCGATAGGTGGTGATCGGGGCGCCAATCACGCTGCCGTCGGCCTGGAGGGTGGACTCCTGGAACTCGTGGACCGGATAGACACGGCCTTCGGCATCACGGGCGTGGAATTGGCCGACCATTACTGCTGCCATTTGTGGGGAAACCTCTGAATTGCGTACGAAATGTCTTCCTGATAGACCATTGAGAGTGGCAGGAAGTTTTCGCAGGTTGGAAAAAAACTCGGGCGATCGAAAACGGTCATCTATAACTATTCACGTTCCTTTTCCCAGCACAGGATGGATCATGCAATGAGCCAGGTATATTCGGTAGCGGTTGTGGTTGGCAGCTTGAGAAAGGACTCCTATAACCGCAAGGTGGCCCACGCACTTTCGGAGCTGGCGCCGTCCAGCCTCGCCTTGAAGATCGTCGAAATCGCAGACTTGCCGCTGTACAACGAGGATGTCGAGGCCCAGGGCGCGCCAGAGCCGTGGAAGCGTTTTCGCGACGAAATTCGCCGTAGCGATGCGGTGTTGTTCGTCACCCCGGAGTACAACCGCTCCATGCCCGGCTGCCTGAAAAATGCCATCGACGTAGGCTCGCGGCCTTATGGTCAGAGTGCTTGGGGCGGTAAGCCAACGGCGGTGGCTAGCGTGTCGCCCGGCGCCATCGGCGGTTTCGGTGCCAACCATGCGGTGCGCCAGACACTGGTGTTTCTCGACATGCCGTGCATGCAAATGCCCGAAGCGTACATTGGCGGTGCCGCAACCTTGTTCGACGACGCAGGCAAGCTCAATGACAAGACCCGGCCGTTCCTCCAAGGCTTCATCGACAAGTTCGCTACCTGGGTGAAGCTGAACAGATCTGTCTGAACCGTCATCGTTATGGCGCATTGCCGGGGCTACGTGCGAATGCGCCATATCGGCAGTTCAGCAGGACTGGGGCATTACGCCTTCGGCCAGTCGTCGATTGATGTCGGCGATCACCTCGGGTAGTTCATTGATGGTGTCGATCAGGTAGTGCGGCCGGGACCCCGCAAACAGCTCGTGAATGCGCTTGCGCTCGCTGTCGAGCTCTAGCGCGTTCAGCGCCCGGTAGCCTTCCCAGCTCAGCCCAAGGGCATTGCCCGAGCACACCAGCGCTACGGTCCACATCCCAGCGCGCCGACCCTCGAGGATACCTGGTACGGTATCGTCGACTTTTACGCACGCCGCCACATCCTCTACGCCTAGCGCTATTACGTTGGCCAGTGCCTGGGCCGGCCATGGCCGGCCATTGGGCGTTTCGTCGGTGGCCACCACGTGGTCGGCGACGTAGCCGTTTTGCGCTGCAAGCTCCACCACCTTGTCCATGACAACCTTCGGATAGCCCGAGCACGAGCCGATCTTCAAGCCGCTCTGGCGCAGGTGGGTCAGGGTGTGCAGCGCCCCAGGGATCAACGCCGAATGCTTGGCGATCTTTTCTATCTGCAGCGGCATGAAGCGATTGTAGATGGCAGTCACGTCATCGTCGGTCGGGGTGCGGCCGAACACCTGACGGTAGCGCTCGGCGATGTCAGGCAGGTCACACAGGGTACGAATGTGGTCCCATTTGCCCATGCCCATCGGGCCCCTCGCTTGCTCGACGGACACCTGCACGTCGAACTCGGCGAAGGCTTCGACGAAGATCTGGGTAGGGGCGAACGAGCCGAAGTCGACCACGGTGCCGGCCCAGTCGAGGATGGCGGCTTGCAGCTGGGTAGGGTGGCTGTAGTTCATCAGCGCTAATTCCTGAATTGAGGGGGCGAGGGTCAGATGTCCAGCACTTGCATTTCCCGCAGTGCATCGGCCACGGCATTTACCGCCGCCTGCATGCCATCGGCACCGACCACACCGATGCAACCGACACGGAAGGTTTCGACCTGGGTCAACTTGCCCGGGTAAAGGATGAAACCTTTGGCTTTGACTCGCTCGTAGAAGTCTTTGAACTGGTAGCGGGGATCGCGGGGAGCATGGAAGGTGACAATGATCGGCGCCTGGATGTCGGCGGGCAGGAAGGTGCGCAGGCCAATGGCGGCCATGCCTTGGAGCAGGGTCTCGCAGTTTCCGGCGTAGCGCTGGTGGCGTGCTGGTAGGCCACCTTCTTCGTGGTACTGCTGCAACGCTTCATAGAGGGCGGCGACCACATGGGTGGGCGGGGTAAAGCGCCACTGGCCGGTCTTGGCCATGTAAGCGTGCTGGTCATGCAGGTCCATGGCGAGCGAGTGAGCATTGCCTTGGGCGCCAGCCAAAGCGTTTTTCTCGGCAAATACGAAACCCATGCCAGGCACGCCTTCCAGGCACTTTCCGGAGGCCGCGATGAGTGCTTCGAATGGAATTTCGCGGGCGTCGATCGGTAGCGCGCCGAACGAGCTCATGGCGTCGATGATCAGGCGCTTGCCGTGGCGCTGGACCACCTGGGCTATGTCGGCCAGCGGGTTGAGAATGCCTGTACTGGTCTCGCAGTGGATCAAGGCCACGTGGCTTACCGCCGGGTCGCCAGCCAGCAGGCGCTGGACATCGGCAGCTGTGGTCGGCTGATCCTCGCTGGTTTCGAAAACACTGTAGCTGCGGCCCAGCACCTGGCAGATCTTGGCCAGTCGCTGGCCATAGGCGCCGTTGATCAGCACCAGCACTTTACCGTCGCGCGGTACCAGCGTGCCGATAGCAGCCTCCACCGCGAAGGTGCCACTGCCTTGCAGAGGCACGCAGTGATGGCTGGCGCTGGCGCCGACAATCGCGAGCAGTTGCTCGCAGACATTGGCCGTCAGTTGGTTGAAGTCGCGATCCCAAGATCCCCAATCCACCAGCATGGCCTGGCGGGTGCGCATCGATGTGGTAAGGGGGCCTGGAGTCAGAAGAACTGGGGCATTGCGCATTGCGTTATTCCTCGCGGGCGCTGGGCAGTAACGATGGGTGGCTAGGTTGCAATCCAGGCTTGTATCAATCAAATTGCTTGTTGTTATCCCAGCTATAAGTCAGGCCGATGAGTATGAACCTGTTCCAGTTGCGTGCCTTCGATGCGGTTGCCCGTGAGGGCAGCTTTACCCGCGCGGCAGAGCGGCTGTTCATCAGTCAGCCGGCGGTCACCGGTCATGTCAAAGCCCTGGAGGAGCACTACCAGGTCACCCTGTTGCGACGCACTGCACGTCGGGTGGAGTTGACCGAAGAGGGCATCCGCCTGGCCGCCATCACTCGCGCCATGTTCGGCTTGGCAGAGCAAGCCCAGGCCATGCTTGAGGCCAACCGACAATTACTGACCGGACGCTTGGAAGTGGCTGCCGATGGCCCACATCGGGTCATGCCCATGCTGGCGCAGTTGCGCGAACGCTACCCTGGCATCACGGTGAATCTGCGCCTTGGCAACGCTCAGCAGACACTGGCGGCATTGCTGTCCGAGCATGCCGACGTGGCGGTGCTGACCGAGATAGCGCCTCGCAAGGGGCTTTATTTGCAGCCGCTCTGCCAATCGCGCGTGTGTGTGTTGGTGCCCGCCGGGCATCCCTGGGCCAGCGCTAAAGGCGACGTGCCGCTGGCCGCGCTGCATCAGCAGATCATGGTGCTGCGCGAACCTGGCTCAACCACGCGCCGTACCTTTGATAAGGCGTGCCTGCAGGCGGGCGTGCAGCCAAGGGTGTTGCTGGAACTGGACAGCCGGGAAGCGGTTACCGAAGCGGTGGCAGCCGAGCTGGGTGTTGGGGTGGTTTCTTCCACCGAGGTGGCCAACGATCCAAGGGTGGTAGCGCGGCCATTGGCCGGTGAGGGGCTGGTCAACCAGCACTGGCTCGGGTGCCTGCAACGGCGCAGCGAATTGCGCTTGATCCAAGCGTTTCTGGGCTTGGCAGCGCAGTGATGGCTGTTTTGCCTGAGGCGGCCTAAGATGGCCGGCAACCCGCCGACAGGAACGTCGATGAGCGACAAAGACACCATTTCCATGCAGTTGGTGCGTGAAGCCTTGCTGCAGACCTGCCCCGCCGCAGAGCCTGACGCCAGCCTGCTGGCCGGGGCCGGCATTGCCTTCGAACACCTTCACCAGCCCCAGGCACGGGTCAGTGCCGAGTCCTATGCCCGCCTATGGCGCTTGCTGGCGCGCCGCTGCAACGATGAGTTCTTCGCCATGGACCCGCGAGGCCTGCGCAGCGGCAGCCTAGCGTTCATGTGCCGCGCCAGTATGGGGCAACCAACCCTCGGGGCTGGCATTGAGACCGCACTGACGTTTCTTTCGCTGATGCTGCAGGACATGCAGCCTGGCTTGGTACGCCAGCAGGGCCTGGCCGAAATCGTGATCAATGAGCCACGTGAAGAACCCCGTCGGGCCTTCACCTATTTCACTTTCTGGATGATCGTGCATGGCGTGGCGTGCTGGCTTGCGGGGCGGCGTATTCCGATTCTGGCTATCGATCTGCGCTGCGCCGAGCCGCCATTTTGCGATGATTACCGAGTCATGTTCTCCGAAAACCTTCAGTTCATGCGCCCGCGCACGCGCATGATTATTCCTTCAGAGTGCCTGCAATTGCCACTGCGGCGCACTGAGCAAGAGCTGCAGCGCTTTCTGGCGGAAATCCCCGGCAACATTCTGGTCAAGTACCGTGACCCGTCTAGCCTTGGGCGGCGTATCCGTACCGATCTGTTGCAATTGGCACCCGGGCAATGGCCCGATGCCGACCAACTTGCACGGCAGCTGTGCCTGTCAGTCTCGACCTTGCGCCGCCGTTTGGCCGAAGAGGGCCAGACCTATCAAGGCTTGAAAGACAGCGTCCGCCGTGAGTTGGCGATTGCCTGGTTGAGCGGGGACGATGTGGCAATGGGCGAAATCGCCGAGCGTCTGGGCTTTGCCGACAGCAGTTCGTTCTACAAGGCGTTTCGCAAGTGGTTTGGCTGCAACCCTGGGCACTATCGGGCCTTGATTCAGGCTCGACAGACCAGTCATTGATTCCCCCTGCCCGGCGCTTGGCGTGGCGCGCATCTTTGCACGTTTCCCACCCAAGGGTTACCTGCATGCCAATCGCCACCCACCCCGCCAAACTGGCCCATGCGGCCGATCAGTTTCTTGCTGAACGCATGAGCGCCTGGCTTGGTTCGTTGTCAGCACGGCAAGTCATCGATATACGGCAGGCTTACCAGTTGCACATGGCAAGCCAACGAAAGATTGCCGCTGTATTAGCAAGATTGCAGCCATTGGACGCGTTCGCAAAGCGCATGCTCGAGACCCAACTGGGCAGGTCAATGGGGTTGCACATCGACCTGGCGCGAGCGGTCTGGCGGGAAGAGCGTCGTCAATTCACCCTCAAACCGGATCAATTGCCGGTCGACCACAGTTACTTCGTGCGCATGCCGGCCCTGCAAAAACTGATGCAGAACTTTCAGGCAGGCGAGTCGTTTTACAGCGAGACCGCCTTGGTGTACCCGGCTGATCAGGCCGCCGGGGCTGCGGAGCAGGTTTTGAGCAAAGACAGCGACGGTGTCGTTGAGCTGTGCCGTTCTGTGGATGTGGGCCACCAGTATCAGCAGCATCTGGCGCAGCTGCTGACTGAAAACTTCGCGCGGGAAGTGGCCACCGATATACGCCTGGCCCTGGCTTTGCGAACCGAAATCGCCGCCAGCCGCAGGCTGATACCGTCTGAAGAGCTAAGGGTATTGCGCGACTTGGCACAGGGTCGCTCACCCCGTCATGCAGTGAGCACTGACGTACGTTGCGGCCCGCTGCAGATGCTTAACAGTGTGCTCGATGGTGTGCTGGCAGTGGAGCTCAGCGGCAGCTGGCTGCCCAGCGTCAGTGTGCCGATCGAGGTCAAGGCGGTAAACGGAATATTGCTGGTTATGCCAGACGATCCGGACAATCCGGTTCGACATTTCGCCACCTGGGGGGCGGTGAACACGCTGCTGTTGGTGTGGATGGAGTCGCCAGTAAAAAGACACAAGCTCCTGCAGCGCGTGGCGCTGCAGGATCGCGCGGCGTTTATGCACACACTTAACTTGCGTTTGCTCGATGATGAGCCAGACCTTGCGCCTTCGTTGCAAAGGGTGGACGGAGCGTTGTTCGAAACCCTTGCGGCGGCACATTTGGAGCGTATACGCGAGGATGCAAGGTTTCTGGCAGTGCCCAATGCTGATGTCGATGCGCGTCAGTCCCGCGATCGTCTCGCGCTCATGCAGTCGGTTGGGCTTGCCCTGGTAAACCTGGCGGGGCTCTTTGTGCCCGGAGTGGGTCAGCTGTTGTTGGCAGATATGGTCATTAGCACCCTGCGTGAAGTTTGCGAAGGCGTTGCCGATTGGTCGCAAGGCCACCAGCACGAAGCGCTGGAGCATATGCTCGCAGTGGCTGAGTCAGTTGCAGTCAATGCAGCCACAGCGGCGGGCGCCAGTCTTGTAGCGGGAGCCTTCACCCGCAGTGCCTGGGTCGACGGGCTGGAGCCTGTGATCAATGACGAAGGTGAGCAGCGGCTCTGGTTCAATACTCTGGCGCCGTATGTCGATCCCAACCCGCCCTCGCCACTGACGACGCTCGACAATGGCTTGCTCAGTGACGGGACTGACCACTGGTGGCTCCAGCAGGGGGTGTACTACCGAGTGCGGGCTAACAGTGACCAAGGCCCTTGGCGTTTACTGGATGCACGCGATCCACAGGCCTTTGGCCCGGCCTTGGAATTCAACGGAGAGCGAGCCTGGCGCCTGACCTACGAACGGCCTCTGGAATGGCAGGGCCAGGCTTTGTTGCTGGGGCGACTATGGCCGCCAGCGCAAGCCTTTACGGATGAGCGAGCTGCCCAGGTGATGGCGGTGGCAGGGGTGGATGAAGCCTTGCTGCGTGGCCTGTTGGTGGAAAATCGACCACTTCCGGTAGCCTTGCGCGATACCTTGGAACGCTTCGCGGTGGATGCCAGAGTCGAACACTTCCTGGGCGCAGTAGGCAGCGGCGCTGCCGATACCGATGCCGAACTGTGGCAATGGTGCGTCGACCACTTGGGGGTTCAGACGCTTGACCTGCGAACGCAAAGCGACACCATCGTGCAACAGGCTGATGAACTGCGCGAGCGTCTGTTCGAGCACTTCGCCAACGTTTATTGGGCTGATGACCCACAGCGCGCGTTGCTGCAGCGAGACTTTCCTGGCCTGCCCGATGCCTATGCCGTGAGCCTGCTCAGGCACCTGAGCAACGAGCAGCGTGTGGCAATGCGCACAGGTTTGCGCATACCGCTGGCAGTAGCCAAGCAGGCACGCCAGTTGCTGCAAGTGGCCCAACTGACCCGCATGCGCGAGGGCTTATACCTTAGATGCAGCTACCGGGCGGATCAGGTCAGGCTAGTATTTGCCTTGTTGAGCCAGGCCGGGCGGTGGCCTGCAACACAGCCTTTGGCTTTACACGAACGTTCGGCCACGGGCAGGTTGCTCGCCAGTCTGCACCAGCCAGCGTTGGCTAAACCCTACCCGATACTGGTCAGGGCCGCCGGCAAATTCCGCCTCTTTGGCCCGACACAGACTCCATTGCACGGCGCGACCGGTGAGCCAGGCGAGCTGCTGGAACTGCTCCTGAGCTGCCTGAGCGGTGCAGACAAAGCGCGCCTTGGCTGGGCCGGTGCCGACGGTGCGGCGAAACTGCGCAAGGCCCTGCAGGGCTGGCTACCCCGGCAACGCAAGGACATGCTGCGGTTACTGGGCATGCCTGACGCGGGCGCACCGAGCAACCCAGTCCGGCGCCTGCCCGATGGCCGCGTCGGTTACCTGTTGAGCGGGCGGATGACTGGGGGTGGTGGTGCCCAGAACCTGCTGCAGTCTCGCATACGTGCGCTTTACCCCGGCTTCAACGAGGCCGAAGTGCAGATCTACCTGGAACTGTTGCTGGAGCGTCCGGGCTCTGCCTATAGCAACCTGTTGCTGCAAGAGCGCCAATACCGCATGTTGGAACAGGCCCTTGCGCAGTGGGTGAGCCGGGCGCGTGGTGATACCGCCAGTGCCCTGAGGCGGCAGGCCGCGCTGCAGCTTCAGCGCAGTTGGCAGTTGATAGGCGAGCGTATCATCGACCAATGGGATGTGCCCCAAGGGCTTACCCTGAGCCTGCACGACATCCCCTTGCGCAGCCTACCGCATCTGCCGGCCAACACAGATTTCGGCCACGTCGCGCACCTGACATTGATGGGCCTGAGCCTGGATGAACTTCCTGATGGGTTTCTGCGTTGCTTCACTCAACTGCGCTGGCTGAACCTTGGTAACAATGTTTTAACCAGTATCCCCAATGATCTCGCTCACCTTGGCCAGTTGCGCAACCTGCGCTTGGCTGGCAACCAGATCAGCGTCACCGTTGCCGGAGCCAGAGCGCTGGCAAGTCTCACCCGGTTGCGCACCCTGGACCTGAGCTACAACCCTTTGGGGGCTACCAGCGTGCAACTTCAGACAATGCTGCGGCTGGAGGAGTTGAACCTGCGGGGCACCCAGTTGCTGGCGCTGCCCGAAGATCTTCAACAGTGTGCCCAGCTGATTGTTGCCGATCTGCGCGACAACCACATCACGGGCGTCTCCGACGCTGTGCTTGCTGCCCCTGAACGTTGGCGCCGTACCCTTTTGCTGGAGGGTAATCCACTGCCAGAGGCTATCAGTCAACGTGTCGGCCCGCCGATGCGGGCAATCGAGGCGGGCGCGGGCACGCCACCGCCGACTGCCAGCACGCGGGGGCTGTGGTTGGAAAATTCGGATGAGCAGTATCAGGCCAGATCAGCGTTGTGGGACGCCCTGAACGTCGAGCCTGGCAGCCAGGATTTTTTCCAGCTGCTGGATGCGTTGACCGGAACCCAAGACTTTGAACGAGTGCCTGCAGACCTGCGCCGTAGGGTCTGGGTAGTGCTAGAGCAAGCCGCCGGCGACACCAGCCTGCGTGATGATCTGTTCAGCCTGGCTGCACACCCGCGTACCTGCATGGACAGTGTGGCGTCGTGCTTCAGCAGACTGGAAGTACAGGCCTATGTGGCGCAGGCGTTGCGCGAAAGCCCGCCACAGGCCGGCCGGCTAGCTCGCTTGGAACTGGCTAGGCGCTTGTTCAGGCTTGATCAGGTAGAAACCTTGGCTCGCGAAGACATGCAAGTACGCCGCACTCAAGGTCAGGATGTCGATGAAGTTGAAATGAGCCTGGCCTACCGCATCGGTTTGGCGCGGGTACTGGACTTGCCAGGCCAGCCCCGCACCATGCATTTTCCAGCCCTTTCAGGGGTCAATCAGCATCATCTGGACACCGCGGCAATGGCTGTCCGACACGCCGAGACCACCGACGCTTTGGCGCGGTACGTCAGCCAGCGAGATTTCTGGTTGGACAGCTTGCGCAGCAGCCATGGCCAGCTGTTCAGCGAGGTCGAAGCACCATTTTGGTCGCAACTCGAAGCCCTGGACAATTCACCTTCGAGCAGCGGCGACTATCTGCTTGCCGCCAACCGCCTGGCGGACGAGCGGCAGGCTGCGGTGAAGGAACTGGCGCTGCGCCTGACCCGAGAGGCTTTGGCCGAGCTGCCAGACCCTGCCAGCTAACCCGCCTCTTGCACCATTGGCCTAAGCAGATGGCAGCCCATAGCGGTACCAGGCGCAGTTCCCCCTGCCTGTGGTGCTGCCAGCAACCGACCATAAACGCTTCCCAGTACCCAGCAGGCACTCCCATGACGGATCACCTAATACCCGCGTCCGAATCGACCCTTAGCACTGCTACGGACGCTTTCATAAGTGCTCGGCTGCCTGATTGGCTGGCTCGGGCTTCGGCGTCCCAGATTGCCGCACTGCGTAGCCGCTTCACCGAGTACAAGGCAAGCCAGGCACGTGTGCAAGCCTGTACCGAGCAGCTGCTGCCTTTGCAGGCATTCGCCGAGCAGCATCTGGCCGGCGTACTGCAAAAGCCTTTGCCCGCCGGGGTCACCTTTGCGGATCTGGAGTGGCGTGTGGTAACGCCACGCTTCGATATGGGGGCCAATCTGGCACTGCCGACCTACGGGTATGGCGAAGTAAGACGGAATGGTTTGCTGCAGCTGATGAGTAACTTCCCGGCCAATGCTAGCTTTTACGACGGAACCGGCCTAGTTGCGCCCGGCAGTGACCTGGTGCTGAGCGGTTCCGCAGCCCAGCTGGTCAGGGCGTGCCGCGCGCTTGACGTAGGTGCCAGGTACCAAGCGGAGCTTGGTACGGTGTTCACACAGGAGGCCCTCGAGCTCTTGGCTCAAGACAAGCGAGCAGCCCTTAAGCTTGCTTGCAAAGTGGCTGCTCTGAAGGGGGACATCAGCGGCGCCGAGGAACTTGCACTGAGCGAGATAGGCCAGAGCGACGCCGAGAAGTTCGAGGGCGGCTTGCGGGCTTACCCTGGGATGCTGCACGTACTTGGGCGGCCAACCGCCGAGGGGTTGTTGATTGTATTGCGCGACCAAACGGGCTTGGTCAGGGGCGTTGTGCTGTACCTGCCTGGCGACCCAGACAAGGCGCTTCGGCGCTTCGATACTCTGGATGCGTTGAATAAGGCGATGGCGACCCAGCTGGGCAGCCAGGCCTATAGGCAGTATTTCAGCCAGCTGATCGGCGTGGACCAGCGGCCAGGTTTCATCATGACCCTTGGCTTGCGCCTGCAGGATGCCCACCCGGACTTGCAGCTCAAGGGGCTAGCTGCGCAGGGCGAATTGTTCGCGGCGATGGCGACCCTGCAGGTTGCGCACGTGAAAAATGATGCCCGCCTACTGCTTGTACCCAGCGCCGATGCTCAGGCCGCCGCTTCACGTGCAAGGCACGAAGCTTGGCAATCGGCCGGTTTGGACTTGCTCAACCTGGCCGGCTTCTTCATCCCGGTGGTGGGTGCATTGCTGTTGGGACAGTTGGTGGTGCAAACCTGTTCGGAAGTTTTCGAGGGGATAAGCGATTGGTCCAGGGGCCATCAGCATGAAGCTCTGGAGCACTTGCTGAGCGTTGCCGAAACTGTGGCGGCTGGCGCTGTGACCGTGGCCGGCGTTAGCTACCTGCGCAATGCATTCATCGCGGGTTTGGAGCCTGTGAGCCTAGCGCACGGGCGCAGCCGCCTATGGCACTTCGACGCTGTCAATTACCAAAGCGTGCCAGGCAATATCGATCTGCTCGAAGATGGACGCTATGGCTATGGAAGGCGCCGCTGGATGCGTATGGACGGGCGCTACTACGAGATGCATCGACCACAACCTGACGGGCCATACCGCTTACGCCATGCCTCCACGAGCGGTGGCTACGGGCCGATGGTGCTGCACAACGGCGAGCGCAGTTGGCGGCTGCTACGTGATCAACCGCTGACATGGCAGGGGCCTGAGCGCATGCTCGATGTGTTATGGCCGCAACATCCCCCCATTGAGGCGCGCCAGGCCATGCAAGTGATGCAGGTTGCCGATGTCGACGAAGATGCACTGCGCGGTATTCTGGTTGAGAACCGGCCAACGCCTGTGCATCTGAGGCAGACCCTGCGAGCCTTCCAGGCCCATGCGCGGGTTGGCACATTCTTCGAGCATGTACGCGCCCAGACCCTGACGGCTTCGGACATTGAGTTGTTGACATGGTGCGAGGGCCAGAATCGTGGTGGCAGGGGGTTGGACCACGTGCTGGCCGACGAGGCCTGGCTGCGCCCGCAACTGTTCAGCTACCTTACCGTGCAACCTTTCGCCGAAGACCCGATGACAGCACTGGTGCACCGGGATTTTCCCGGTTTGCCCTCAGCCTATGTCAGCGAAGTGGTTAGCCAGGCAAGTGATCTTGAACGCGAAATGGCCCGTGTCGAAAGGCGATTGCCGTTGCAGTGTGCAAAGAATGCGCGGGCACTGTTGCGCCTGGCCCGTCTGACCCGAGGCTTGACCGGCCTGTATTTGAGCACCGCCTACAGCGATGTGACAGGTGAGCTGGTGCTGACCTTGCTCGATAGCTTTGACCTTCAGGGGCTTGACATCGATTTGCGTGAGGGGGCACTGGATGGGCGCTCGATTAAACACCTGGGCAGTGGTGGGCAAACCGAGCAGGAACGCAGGCTGGTGTGGCATGAGGGCACCTTCACGGTCTACGACGGCCGTGGTGAGGCACTGCGCGCCACGCTTGGCGACCCAGGTTGCGTTTTCGAGGCTGTCGCTGCGGCACTCACGCCTGAGCAACGAAGCGCAATGCAAATCGCAGGCAGCGCTTCGGCGAGCCAGTTGCGTGAGCGCCTGCTGGCTCGGCTGCCCGCTACCCATTGGGGCATCACGCGTATGCTGGGGTGGCCCGAGCAGGGTAGCTGGGCCAACCCAGTGCGCCGCCTGGAGCATGGGCGCATTGGCTACCCGCTGAGCGGCCGCCCTGGAGGTCTGGGCACTCGACAGCAAGCGACTGTTCGAGATCAGTTGCGTGCTCTGTACCCAAGCTTGACTGAGCAAGGGCTCGACGACGAGCAGGCGCGCCTGGCACAAGGGCCGCAGCCTGTGTTCGAGCGGCTGGTGCAATTGCAGGATGATCACGAGCAGTTGATTGAGCACTTGAACCGTTGGGTGGGCGCGGAACTGCAGGAAAGCCAACAAGCTGCGCGCAGGTTGACCGCGGACAGCATCCTGCGGGCGTGGCGGCTTCAGGCTGAAGCCAACCCCTCTGACCAAGGGCAGCGTTTGCTTCTTGCTGGAGCGCACCTGAGAACGTTGCCAGCTTTGCCACCACAAATTGAATTTCATCGCATCACGGCACTGTGCCTGCGCGATTCGCCGATTAACGAGATCCCGGTCGATTTCCTGCGACCATTCAGTGCTGTGACCGACTTGAACCTGAGCAGCAACCGTTTGCTGCGCCTGCCGCTGGGGGTGGGTTATCTGCCGAGCATTCGCGTGTTGCGCCTGGCGCACAATCAAATTCGCCTGGATGCCGCTACCGTCGAGGTGCTTCATAGCTTGCCCGAACTTGTTCATCTGGATCTGAGCTACAACCCTCTGGAAGCGTTGAACTTACGCTTCAACCAGCTTTCCCGTCTCGCTACCCTGAACTTGCGCCATTGCCGATTGGGCGCCTGGCCGCAACGCCTGGAGCTATGTGGGATGCTTGAGTGCGCGGACTTGCGCGACAACCTGCTGCGCGACGTACCGCAAGAGATCCAGCTGATGCCCTATGGGTTTCGCCGTGCGTTGTTGGTCGAGCGCAACCCTTTGCCTGTCGCACAGCTTCGAAACCTGTATGCGTTGGACGTCATTGAGGTACATGGGCACCCATCAGAATCGTTTCCCGCCGTGGACCTGCCAAGCGCCAGAGCGCTGTGGGCGGAGCACCCGACCGCGCAGATTCAAACAACACGAGAGGCATTGTGGCAACGCTTGCAGGAACAACCCGGCAGCGACGCATTGTTCCGCCTGCTAGCGCGGTTGCAGTTCACGGCTGACTATCTACACGCCGGTGCTGGGCGTGAGGCACTGATGGAGGGTGTTTGGACGCTGTTGGGGGCGCTGGACGGCGATCCTGTGCTTTGCCGCCAAGTATTTAGCCAGGCCGATGTGCCACTGTCGTGTTCGGACGCGGTCGCCAGCCAGTTCAGTGCGCTGCAGATATGGGTCAGGCAAGCGCTGGCGCAAACCGCAAATGGGCACCCTAGTGCGCAGCTGGTGGAGCTTGGCAGGCAACTGTTCCGCTTGGATCAGCTGCAATCGGCAGCCTACCGTGAGGCCCGGCAACGGTCGGCCGCAGGGCAAGCCGTCGATCAGTTGGCAGTCGACTTGGCCCTCAGGGTCGGGCTGCGTGAGCGCTTGAACTTGCCGGATCAACCCCGTGCTATGCGCTATCCCGACTCAGCCCAGCTGACACAGGCCCAGATCGATGGCGTATTGCAGCGAGTGAATCGCGCGCAGACCTTGGAAGCCCTGACCGATAGCCTGAGCCGTCGTGATTTCTGGCGTCATTACCTGCGCCAACGGCACGCCCGGATGTTTGAAGCCATCGAGGCGGACTACACCCAGCGTATCCTCAGGGTGCAAATTCAACAGCCAGCTTTGCCTGCGGCTGCTCGTCATGACCAGGTCGAGAACCTACAACTGCTCAAGGATGCCGAGACGCAGCGCCTAATCAGCGGCTTGACGCAGTCTTATCTGCGTGCGGCAGAGCGTCAGAATGCCTAGCAGAATGCGGCCAAACCGGTCATCCACTTTGACAGGTTTGACCATTGCCGCGGCGATTGGGCGGCGCGAACATCGTTGGACCGATGGTTTCACTCCAACAACAATAATCCAGGAGTCCAACGATGCGCGATTACGCTGAGGCCATTCGAGGGTTCGACCTTGGCCAGGCAGCCAGTAGTGCCTTGCATGGCAACTTCGATTCGCTCAATGCCTGTGTCGAGTGTTGCGACCGCCATGCTGGCCAAGGCGCGCTGGCGTTGATTCACGAGGATCGTGATGGCAACACCACGCGCTACACTTTCGATCAGCTCAAAACACAGGCCGCCCGTTTTGCCACTGTGCTCAAGGCCCAAGGGGTAGGCCCAGGTGACCGGGTAGCTGGCTTGCTGCCACGCACTGCTGAGCTGCTGGTCACCATTCTCGCCACCTGGCGCCTTGGCGCCGTATACCAGCCTTTGTTCACTGCATTCGGCCCTAAGGCCATCGAGCATCGCCTGCAGCAGTCCGGCGCCCGGGTCGTGGTCACTGATCAGGCCAACCGTGCCAAGCTCGATGATGTGGACCAATGCCCGACAATCATTACCGTCAAAGCCCGTAGCGCCGAGTTGGACTTCCATCAGTGCCTTGAGGCTGCATCTGAGCAGTGCGAGCCAGTAATGCGTTCATGCGACGACCCCTTCCTGTTGATGTTCACCTCAGGTACCACAGGGCCGGCCAAGCCTCTGGAGGTGCCGCTACGAGCGATCGTCGCGTTTCAGGGCTACATGCGCGATGCGGTTGAACTGTTGCCAGATGACAATTTCTGGAACCTGGCCGATCCGGGCTGGGCCTATGGCTTGTACTACGCGGTAACCGGGCCCTTGTCGCTGGGGCACGCCACTACCTTCTACGATGGCCCGTTCAGCGTCGAGAGCTGTGCGCGCGTCATCGACAAACTGAACATCACCAATCTGGCCGGCTCGCCCACGGCGTACCGCCTGCTTATCGCCGCTGGCAGTGCATTCTCGGCACCTATCAAGGGCCGCTTGCGGGTGGTCAGCAGCGCTGGCGAGCCGCTCAACCCAGAAGTCATCCGCTGGTTCCGCGACGAACTGGGCGTGACCATTCACGACCATTACGGCCAAACCGAACTGGGGATGGTGCTTTGTAATCATCACGGCCTACAGCACCCGGTGCACTTGGGATCGGCCGGCTTCGCCATTCCTGGCCATCGCATTGTGGTACTCGACGAGCAGGGCTGCGAGCTACCGGCCGGTCAGCCCGGCATCCTGGCGGTTGATCGCGAACATTCACCGCTGTGCTGGTTTGGCGGGTATCACGGCCTGCCGACCAAGGCATTCAAAGGCAAGTACTACCTGAGCGGTGACACCGTAGAGCTGAACCCGGACGGCAGTATCAGCTTCGTTGGCCGCAGTGATGATGTGATCACCACCTCCGGTTACCGGGTTGGCCCATTCGACGTTGAAAGCGCGTTGATCGAACACCCGGCGGTGATCGAGGCGGCCGTGATCGGCAAGCCCGACCCGGAACGTACCGAGTTGATCAAGGCCTTCGTGATATTGGCCAGCGGCTATGAGCCCAGCCTCGGGCTTGAGGAAACCCTGCGCCAGCATGTGCGCCAGCGCCTGTACGCCCACGCGTACCCGCGAGAAATCGAATTCGTCAGTGAGCTGCCCAAAACCCCGAGCGGCAAGCTGCAACGCTTCATCCTGCGTAACCAGGAAGTCGCCAAAAACATTGCGCAACAGGCCACCCCTGCCAGCGCCTGAAAGGAAACCTATCATGCACATTGCCAATAAACACTTCATTGTCAGCGGCGCGGCCTCCGGGTTGGGTGCTGCGACTGCGCGGATGCTCATCGATGCAGGCGCCAAGGTCATGCTGGTCGATCTCAATGCCCAGGCTGTCGAGGCCAAGGCGCGCGAGCTGGGTGACAATGCCCGCTTCGCTGTTGCAGACATCAGTGATGAACACGCGGCCCAGGCAGCGATCGACGCTGCGCTAGGTGCCTTTGGCACCTTGCATGGGCTGGTCAACTGCGCCGGTATCGTCGGCGCCGAAAAGGTGCTGGGCAAGCAGGGGCCCCATGGTCTTGCCAGCTTCGTCAACGTCATCAATGTCAACGTGGTTGGCAGCTTCAACCTGCTGCGCCTGGCTGCGGCGGCAATGGCCGACGCGCCTGCAGATGAAGGGGGCGAGCGCGGCGTGATCATCAACACCGCCTCCATTGCCGCCTATGACGGCCAGATTGGCCAAGCCGCCTATGCAGCCTCCAAGGGAGCCATTGCCAGCCTGACATTGCCAGTTGCTCGCGAACTTGCGCGCTTCGGCATCCGGGTGATGACTATCGCACCGGGCATTTTCGAAACGCCAATGATGGCGGGCATGAGCGAGGAGGTGCGTGCGTCGCTGGCCGCTGGCGTACCGTTCCCGCCGCGCCTTGGCCGCCCGCAGGAATACGCGGCACTGGCCCGCCACATCATTGAGAACAGCATGCTCAACGGCGAGGTCATCCGCCTCGACGGCGCATTGCGCATGGCTGCCAGGTAAGGAGAGCGAACATGTCCATCACCCATGATCCAATCGTAATCGTCAGCGCCGTGCGCACGCCCATGGGCGGCTTGCAAGGCGATCTCAAGAGCCTGACTGCTGCCCAGTTGGGCAGTGCAGCCATTCGCGGCGCAGTAGCGCGCGCGGGCATCGAACCTGCCAGTGTCGAACAGGTGCTGTTTGGCTGTGTGCTGCCTGCCGGGCAGGGCCAGGCACCGGCACGCCAAGCGGCGCTGGGCGCCGGGCTGGGCAAGCACACTACCTGCACTACCCTGAACAAGATGTGTGGCTCGGGTATGCAGGCGGCCATCATGGCCCACGACCTGCTGCTGGCCGGTAGTGCCGATGTGGTGGTGGCCGGCGGCATGGAGAGCATGAGCAATGCACCTTACCTGCTGGACAAGGCGCGTGGCGGTTACCGTATGGGGCACGGCAGAATCATCGACCACATGTTCATGGACGGTCTGGAAGACGCCTACGACAAAGGCCGCCTCATGGGGACCTTTGCCGAAGACTGTGCCCAAGCCAACGGATTTAGCCGCCAAGACCAGGACCAGTTCGCCATCGCCTCGCTGACCCGCGCTCAGGAGGCGATCAGTAGCGGACGTTTTGCCGCCGAAATCGTGCCGGTGGAGGTCACCGAAGGCAAGCAGATACGCGTCATCAGGGACGACGAGCAACCACCCAAGGCGCGCCTGGACAAGATTCCTCAGCTCAAGCCGGCCTTTCGCGATGGAGGCAGCGTGACCGCAGCCAATGCCAGTTCGATCTCTGACGGAGCCGCCGCATTGGTGTTGATGCGTCGATCCGAAGCGGACAAGCGAGGCATCAAACCGCTTGCGGTAATTCACGGTCATGCAGCCTTCGCTGACACCCCAGCGTTGTTCCCTACAGCACCGATCAAGGCCATCGACAACCTAATGAAGCGCACAGGCTGGAATCTCACTGAAGTTGACCTGTTCGAAATCAACGAAGCGTTTGCGGTGGTCACCCTGGCGGCCATGAAGCAGCTCGACCTGCCTCACGACAAGGTCAATATCCACGGCGGCGCCTGCGCCCTGGGTCACCCAATCGGCGCTTCGGGCGCGCGTATTCTGGTGACACTGCTGTCGGCCCTGCGCCAGAACAATCTGCGCCGCGGTGTGGCTGCCATATGCATCGGCGGTGGCGAAGCCACGGCCATGGCCGTCGAATGCGTGTACTGAGGTGAGCCATGCTGGTAACTGACGAGCAACAACAGATCGCCGACGCGGTAAGGGCTTTCGCCCAGGAACGCTTGAAACCATTTGCCCAGCAATGGGACAAAGAGCACCGCTTCCCGAAAGAGGCTGTCGCAGAGATGGCCGAGCTGGGCTTGTTCGGGATGCTGGTGCCTGAGCAGTGGGGCGGCAGCGACACCGGTTATGTAGCCTATGCCATGGCGTTGGAGGAGATCGCTGCGGGTGACGGCGCCTGCTCTACCATCATGAGCGTACACAACTCGGTGGGTTGCGTGCCTATCCTGCGGTTCGGCAGCGAGCAGCAGAAAGCACAGTTTCTCACGCCGCTGGCCAGCGGCGCGATGCTTGGGGCCTTTGCCCTGACAGAGCCGCAGGCGGGTTCCGATGCCAGTAGCCTTAAGACCCGAGCACGCCTTGAAGGTGATCATTATGTGCTCAGTGGCAGCAAGCAATTCATCACCTCGGGGCAGCACGCAGGTGTGGTGATCGTGTTCGCCGTGACCGACCCCGCTGCTGGCAAGCGCGGCATCAGCGCCTTCCTCGTGCCCACCGATTCGCCGGGCTACCAGGTGGCGCGTGTCGAAGACAAGCTCGGCCAGCATGCCTCCGACACCTGCCAGATCGTCTTCGACAATGTTCGCATACCGGTGGCCAACCGCCTGGGCGAGGAGGGTGAGGGCTACAAGATTGCTTTGGCAAATCTGGAAGGCGGGCGTATCGGTATCGCCTCGCAGGCAGTGGGCATGGCCCGGGCGGCGTTCGAAGTCGCGCGCGACTATGCCAATGAGCGGCACAGCTTCGGCAAGCGGTTGATCGATCATCAGGCAGTGGCCTTCCGCCTGGCCGACATGGCAACCCAGGTTGCCGTGGCGCGGCAGATGGTGTTGCATGCCGCAGCGCTTCGAGATGCCGGGCACCCAGCATTGGTGCAAGCCTCAATGGCCAAGCTTTTTGCCTCTGAAATGGCCGAAAAGGTCTGTTCGGATGCCTTGCAGACCCTTGGCGGATATGGCTACCTGAGTGACTTTCCGCTGGAACGGATCTACCGCGACGTTCGGGTCTGCCAGATCTACGAAGGCACCAGCGATATTCAGCGCATGGTCATTGCGCGCAATCTGTGAAGGAGAGACTGCATGGCATTTGAAACCATCCTGTTGGACATACACGGCAAGGTCGGCCTGATTACCCTCAACCGTCCGCAGGCGCTAAACGCACTGAACGCGCAGATTGTCGGCGAGATCAACCAGGCGCTGGACCAGCTGGAGCGGGACCCGAACATTGGCTGTGTGGTGTTGACCGGCTCTGCCAAGGCCTTTGCCGCCGGTGCTGACATCAAGGAGATGGCTGAACTGCACTACCCGCAAATATACGTCGACGACCTGTTCACCGATGCCGATCGCATCGCCAGCCGGCGCAAACCGATCATCGCCGCTGTGTCCGGCTTCGCCTTGGGCGGTGGCTGCGAACTGGCCATGATGTGCGACTTCATCATCGCTGCCGACAATGCCAAGTTCGGCCAACCGGAAATCAACCTGGGTGTGTTGCCGGGCATGGGCGGCACTCAGCGCTTGACCCGGGCGGTTGGCAAGGCCAAGGCCATGGAGCTTTGCTTGACTGGTCGCCTGATGGGGGCTGAGGAAGCCGAGCGTGCTGGGCTGGTAGCGCGCATCGTGCCGCAGGCAGAGTTGCTGGAAGAAGCGCTGAAAGTGGCCGCGACCATTGCCAGCAAGTCGATCCCGATCAGCATGATGGTCAAGGAAAGCGTCAACCGTGCCTTTGAGGTCACCCTCAGCGAGGGCGTGCGTTTCGAGCGACGTGTGTTCCATGCAGCCTTCGCCACCGCTGACCAGAAAGAAGGCATGGCGGCCTTCATCGCCAAACGCGAGGCGCAGTTCGAAGATCGCTGATCTCGACACCTCGCTATCGAAGAGCAATGCCTGTGTATTGAGCGCCACGTTATCCTTCGGGAACGCGTGGCGCGTTGCTTTATGTAACCGTTTCGAGTGCCAGCTGGCGGATTCCAGTACTTTTCGGGCAATTTCCCCCGTGTTTGCTGTTGCTCATGGCGGCTTGGCGCCTTAGACTGCCGCCCCCTGTAAAAGAGTGCCAGTTGGCGCTTGAAGAATTCCGTTGCCGGTGCCGAGGCACCGGCGGCACCTGAATCGCCCAAATGCACATTTTTTCATAGAGAAATCGATGACCAAGGAACAGTTGCTGGCCATGTCGGCCGATGACTACATGAACGCTGACCAGCTGGCTTTCTTCGCTGGCCTGCTGCAGGCGATGAAAGTCGAAACCCATGAACGCATCGAGTTGAGCCGTGCCACCATCGAAGGCCTGGATACCCCTTCGGATCCTGCTGACGTAGCTTCGGTCGAAGAAGAGCGTAGCTGGCTGGTCAATGCCATCGACCGCGACCAGCGCTTGCTGCCGCAGCTTGAAATGGCCCTGGACCGTATCTCGGACGAGAGCTTTGGCTGGTGCGATGACAGCGGTGAGCCGATTGGCCTGAAGCGTCTGCTGATCAGCCCGACCACCAAATACTGCATCGAAGCCCAGGAGCGCCACGAGCAGCTCGATCGTCATCAGCGTCAGGTCTGATCCGGCACAGTGTGCCAAGCCCCATGGAGAAATCCCTGGGGCTTTTTGCGTTTGTGCTGGGCCAAACCTCGCAAGATTTATTGCCTCAGGCGTAACACTGCTATACCGGGATGCGCTGTTTCGTCAACGGACCAGGGCGTATCATGACCTAATTGTTAGGGTGCTATCTAAGTGCCGGAGGGCGTGATGAACAGCCAAGTCAATGTTGCGGTGATGATCGGTTCAGGTGTGCCTACGGGCATGCAGATCCAGGGCAAGCGGGTGTGTTGGGTCGTTTTGGTGAATGGCGAGCGCCGTGGTACAGCGTTCGCCACCCGTGGCGAGGCTCTGGAGTGTCAGGCTGCGTGGCTTGAGCTTCTGCAACGAGGGCATGCAGCCTGAGCGCTGTCAGGCTTCGAGGCTGCGGGCCAGCGCGCAGGCATCGCGGTGCAGGCGGCGGAAGCCTTTGACGCGGCCTGTGGCGCTTTCGGTGACGTGAAAGAACTCGATACCTGCGGGTATGACGACGAATCGTGGCCTGTAGCACACGCAGGTTCGGTAAGAAATGTTCTTTACCTCTCGACGGATTTCGGTGTTTTCGTGCATATTCATTCCCCGGTAATGCGCTGATGGATACCTGAGCCCGTTCTGCCTAGGGGGCTGCAGTTATCTATCGCATCTTTTCTGGCGGGTTTGTTGTCAGACATTACGCTTCCCTGATAGGGAATAGGCCTAAAGCCTGCGATAAGGCCATATCTGGCAAGCCAGAGTAAAGTTTCCTGCGAGCTGCATCGCCAGCAAGCACAGACGTTTCGAGCTCCACTTAATTATTCTTTTCGCCTATCGAATTGAAATCGCCGTGCCTCACTGACGCTGAGTGAGGACGGATGTCACAGGTTTGAGGATTACTTCATTGGCAGTCAGTACACTGGATACCCACGCATTGTTTGCCCTGGGCGATTTGCGTGGCAAGTTGGCCAAGCTGTTTCAAGGCCGTTTCATTTATGTCACCGAACAAAACCCTGAAGGCCTTTACATGGCTGAGATCGACACCGAAAGCGCTTTGGTGGTCGATGACAAGCAGCGCCTGGAGCTGAAAGTAGGCGATCACTTCCGCGCCGCGGTTCTGCCTAGCCGGGAAGGCGGCAAGCTGGAAATGCGCTTTCGCGAAATCAAGCTGAACGTTTATGGCGTCGGCGACTACGCATTCGTAACGGTGCCGGAAGGCGAAGGTATCGTGTTCCGCGAAGGCCACGGTGTGATGCTGGTCTTTGCGGCACAGCAACAGGTTCAAGAAGGTTTGGGCAAATTACTCAAGGCGGTAACCGGCAAGGTCGCTAAATGGCGCAAGGGCGAGCTGACCACGTTCAAGGCCAGCGAGTGAGCAACCTTAACGAGGAGCCTGGTACACGTGCTGAGTTTCATCGGCAGCACCAGGCACAGGCACTGGCTGAGGCCCAGCGCTTGCTGGGGCAGCGTGGCGCCATGGGGAGTGGCTGGTTGAGCTGGGTGGCGGCCCAGTTGTATCAGCTGGGCCCGCCTCCTTATGTCGCCATGGTCCGGCGCGAGTTACAGCGCCTCAGCGAAGCTTGAGCCCAGCCGTCTCAGTGGCCGCGGTCTCGACCACTGCTCACTTCTGCGGGCACGGATTCTTTGGACCTGCGCTTGCGGAACAGCGCTGCACGAGCAAGCAACAGCGTTGTTACCGGCACGGTAATCGACAGCAGGATCGGTATCAGCCAGGCATGCAGCACTGGGCTGCTTTTGAGCCATGAAAAGTAGATGATCGATGCCAATGCCACGCACCAGGCGCCGATGGTTGATGCAAGCGCCGGTGGATGCATGCGTTGAAAGTAGTCTTTCAGGCGCAGCAGGCCAATGGCACCGATCAGCGCGAATACGCTACCAATCAGTAACAGTGCGGCAGTAGCCAGCTCAAGCCAGAAGGGCAGTTGAAGGGCTTCGGTCATTCGATCACCTCACCACGTAGCAGGAATTTCGCCAGGGCGAACGAACCCACAAAGCCGAACAGAGCAATCAGCAATGCACCTTCGAAGTAGGTGTCACTGGCGTAGCGTATCCCTAGTACCAGCATGGTCAGCATGCCCAGAATGTACAGATAGTCCAGGGCCAGCACCCGGTCCTGCGCTGAAGGCCCGCGAAACAGCCGTATCAGCGTCAAACCCATCGCCAGGGCGAAGATGAACAGGCTGGCGAGAACCGCGTTGGCGAGCAGGCCTGTCATTGGAAGATCTCCATTAAAGGGCGTTCGTAGGTGAGTTTGAAATGCTCGATGAAGGCCGCTTCATCGTGCAGCTCGAACACATGCAGCAGCAGCACGCTGCGATCCAGGGCCAGCTCCGACCATACGGTACCCGGCACGACGGTTGTGATCATTGCCAATGCCGCGAGGCCGTGGGCGTCGCGCAGGTCCAGCGGAATATGCACGAAGGCCGAACGTGGTGGACGCTGCCGAGCACGCAGTACGGTGCTCGCGACTTGCAGGTTGGACCGAACCACATCCATGCCTACACGACAAATCAGCTTTATCATCACCCAAGGTTTTCGCACGTGGGCGTGTTGCGGACGCAGCGGTGCCATCAGCATTGGGGCCAGGACGCCCAGTGCGGCCCCAAGCAACAGGTTGCCGGGGCTGACTGAGAGATTCAACAGCAGCCACAGCAAGAACAAGGCCGCCGACAGCAGCGGAGCGGGGAACAGTCGGCTCATGGCTGCACCTGTACATTAGGTGTTGTGGGGCCGGGTAGAGGCCGGGCGGCCATCACAGCTTCGATATAGGCATCCGGCGCCTGGAGGCTGGCGGCTGTGTCCTGGGTGTAGCGCAACAACGGTTCGGCCCTGAAGCTGAGGACCATACACAAGCCGAGGAGGATCACGATCGGCAGGCACTCAAACCCGCGCAGCGCGGGCGAAGGGCGTTCTTCGGGTTTCCAGAAGCGCTGGATGCCTACTCGGCCGAAGGCGATAAGCGAGGCCATGCCCCCGAGAATCAGCAGCGCCACTAGTACCCAGCCTGCAGGTTGGAGCGCAGATTCGGCTGGCATTCCCAAGCCTTGCGGATTGAACAGCGCGTTGATCAGGTTGAGTTTGCTGACGAACCCGGACAGCGGCGGCATGCCGATAATCAGCAGGGCGCAGGCGATGAAGCTAAGGCCTAGAAATGCCATGGTCCAAGGGATGATCTGGCCGATCACCGCTTTCTGCTCGTCGTCAAGGTTGATGCCCTTGGGCGGATGCAGCGACTCAAGCGGCGGAGGCATCGCATCTTCTTCCTCCTCCAGCGGCATCTCGTTGGCCGAGCGCGAGCGCTCGATCAGCTCGGCGAGCAAGAACAGTGCGCACAGCGCGAGGGTCGAGTTGACCAGGTAGAACAGGGCTGCGCCAGTGAGTGCTGGCTGGGCGAAACCCAGCGCCCCCAGCAGTGTGCCAGCAGAAACCAGGATGCTCAGCGCAGCCATGCGCTCCAGGCGCTGTGCGGCCAGTATCGACACCGTCGCCACGGCCAAGGTGACCAGCCCCCCATAGACCAGCCATTGCCCACCGAAATGCGCCGAGGCCCCGGCCTGCCCGGAGAATAGCAGCGTCCACAGTCGCAGAACCGCATACAGGCCGACCTTGGTCATGATGGCGAACAGTGCGGCGACTGGCGCACTGGCTGAGGCGTAGGCAGGGACCAGCCAGAAATTCAGCGGCCAGATCCCGGCCTTGGCTAGAAACGCCATCGCCAGGATTGCCGCACCTGCGTGCAGCAAACCACGGTCCGCTTCAGGCACTAACGGAATCTTCAACGCCAGGTCAGCCATATTCAGGGTGCCGGTGACGCCATACAGCATCGCTGCGCCAATCAGAAACAGGGAGGAGGCGAACAGGTTGATGGCGATATAGTGCAGCCCGGCGCGCACCCGCGCTCTGCCCGAACCATGGAGCAGCAGGCCGTAGGATGCGGCTAGCAGCACTTCGAAAAACACGAACAGGTTGAACAGGTCGGCAGTGAGAAATGCGCCATACAGGCCCATCAGCTGGATCTGGAACAACGCATGAAAGCTGGCCCCCGCGCCGTCCCACCGAGCTCTGGCGAACAATAGCGCGCTGACGCCGATAACCCCGGTGAGGGTCAGCATCAGGGCCGAGAGGTGGTCCACCACCAGTACGATGCCAAAGGGCGCGGGCCAGTTGCCCGGTAGATAGACGCCGATCGACTCCGCCTGGCCTTGTGCACGCACCCACATCAACAGCGTTACAGCGACTCCCAGCCCTGCGAAGGTGGAGAGCAGGTTCAAGCGAGCCTTGAGCGGGCGGTGCTTTTCGCCCAGCAACAGCATCACTGCTGCCGTCAGCAGGGGTAGCAGGATGGGCGCAACCATCAGTTGGCTAATGCCACTCATTCGTCACGCTCCCGGCCGTCCACATGGTCAGTGCCGGTCAGGCCCCGCGAGGCCAGCAGTACTACCAGGAAAAGTGCGGTCATGGCAAAGCTGATGACGATGGCGGTGAGCACCAGCGCTTGCGGCAGCGGGTCGGTGTAATGCAGCAGGTCCTGAGTCACGCCATCTTTGATGATCGGCTCCTTGCCGATGAACAGGCTGCCCATGCTGAAAATGAACAGGTTGACGCCATACGACAACAGGCATAGCCCCATGATCACCTGATAGGTACGTGGGCGCAGGATCAACCATACCCCCGATGCTGCCAATACGCCGATGGCGACTGCAATGACTTCTTCCATCAGGCGACTCCTGCTTGGCTGGACTTCGGCGGGTTCGCCGGGCGGTAAGCCCGTACTGATTGGTGCGCCAGAGCGGTGAGAATCAGTAGGGTCGAGCCCACTACCACGGTGTACACACCAATGTCGAAAAGCAGCGCACTGGCCACGTGCATGTCGCCGAGCAGCGGCACGTGTAGGTGAGCAGTATGGGTAGTGAGGAACGGGTACCCCAGCAACATGGCGCCGACCCCGGTCAAGGTGGCGCAGAGCAGCCCGGTGCCCATCCAGCGCAAGGGCCGCAGGCTCATCTGTGCTTCGACCCACTGGGTGCCTGCCACCATGTATTGGAGAATGAACGCTACCGACATCACCAGGCCAGCGACAAAGCCGCCACCTGGCTGGTTGTGGCCACGCATGAACAGGTACATCGACACCAGCAGGGCAATGGGCAGCAGCAGGCGCACCAATACGGCTGGCACCATCATGAAGCCCAGAGCGGTGTCGGTCGCATGCCGTGGGTTGATCAAGTCGGTTACCAGGTCTGGAGCCAACTGCCGCTGCTGAGCTGGCAACTGCATGCTCTCTTTCGGCGGGCGGAAACGGCGCAGCAGCGCGAACACGGTCAAAGCCACGGCCACCAGCACAGTGATCTCGCCGAGGGTGTCGAAACCTCGGAAGTCCACCAGCATGACATTGACCACGTTGGTGCCACCGCCTTGGGGCAGGGCGCGGCTGAGATAGAACGAAGAAATGTCGTTGGGCGTCGGCCGGGTAAGCATGGCATAAGACAGAAGGGCCATACCGCCACCGACCAGCACAGCCAGCAGCAGGTCGCGCAGGCGCCGGGCACGGGCTCGATCACGGCTGCCAGGCAGTGGCGAGACGCCTTCGATACGCCGTGGCAGCCAGCGCAGGCCCAGCAAAATCAGTACCGTGGTTACCACTTCGACGACCAGTTGAGTCAGAGCCAGATCAGGGGCTGAAAACCATACGAAAGTGATGCAGGTCATAAGGCCGCAGACACCCACCATGATCAAGGCGGCCAAACGGTGGTACTTGGCCTGCCAGGCGGCACCGATGGCACAGGCAATGGCGATCAACCAGAGCGCGACAAATACCCCGGAGCCTGGAATCTTTGGCCGATCTCCCCAGCTCAGGCCGCTGTAGAGCATGGGGGTGAGGCCGGCGATGAAGGCGGCCAATACCAGCATGAACAGCTGTGATTGCAGGCGGCGGCTAGTGGTCACACGCTCAACTCGCCTAGCTATTAGCATCAGCTGGACCTGGCCTTGCTCGAACAGGCGCTTGCCATTGAAGCGTTCGATCAGCGGCGGGTAGGGGAAGCGGCCCCGACGCAGCTGTTTGCGCAGCAGCAGATAGAGAACGATACCGCCGCTCATGGCGAGCAAGCTCATCATCAGCGGTGCGTTCCAGCCGTGCCAGATAGCCAGGCTGTAGTCTGGCAAGGTACCGCCCACCACTGGCAGTGCAGCGGCAGCCAGCAGTGGGCCCACCGATTGAGACGGAAAGATGCCAACCACCAGGCAGGCCAGCACCAGCAGCTCCACGGGCGCACGCATCCAGCGCGGAGGTTCATGGGGCGTGTGCGGCAGATCGGTAGCGGGCGGCCCGAAGAATACGTCAACGGTGAAACGCAAGGCGTAGGCCACACTGAAGGTGCCGGCGAGGGTGGCGATAACTGGCAGTGCGGCTTCGACCCAAGCAGTGGAGCTGATGAATACGGTTTCGGCGAAGAACATCTCTTTGGACAGGAAGCCATTCATCAACGGCACCCCTGCCATCGCCGCGCTGGCTACCATGGCCAGGGTCGCGGTGTAGGGAACCAGGCGTATCAAGCCACTCAGTCGCCGTATGTCACGAGTGCCGCTTTCATGGTCGATGATCCCGGCGGCCATGAACAGCGAGGCCTTGAAGGTGGCGTGGTTGAGGATGTGAAACACTGCGGCGACCGCAGCAAGCGGGCTGTTGAGTCCCAGCAGCAGGGTGATCAGGCCCAGGTGGCTGATTGTCGAGTAAGCCAGCAGGCCCTTGAGGTCGTTTTGGAACATTGCCGCGAACGCGCCCAGCAGCAAAGTTATGGCACCTGCGCCGCCGACGATCCAGAACCACTCATCACTGCCCGACAACACGGGCCAGAGGCGAGCCAGCAGGAATACACCGGCCTTGACCATCGTTGCCGAGTGCAGGTAGGCGGAAACCGGAGTGGGAGCCGCCATGGCGTGGGGCAGCCAGAACTGGAAGGGGAATTGCGCACTCTTGCTCAATGCGCCGATCAGGATCAGTGGCAGCAATACCGGATAAAGTGAGTGTTGGCGAATGGCTTCGCCGGCAGCCAAAACCTTGTCCAGGTCGTAGCTGCCCACCACATGGCCGAGCAGAAGCGCCCCGACCAGCAGGCACAGACCACCTGCGCCAGTAACCATCAAGGCCATGTAGGCGCCGCGGCGCGCGTCTGCGCGGTGGTGCCAGTAGCCGATCAGCAGGAAGGAAAAGAGGCTGGTCAGCTCCCAGAAAAATACCAGCTGGATCAGGTTGCCGGAGATTACCAGGCCGAGCATGGCCCCCATGAATGCCAGGAAGAAAGCGAAAAATCGGGGTACTGGGTCCTGCGGTGACATGTAGTAGCGTGCGTACAGCGATACCAGAGTGCCGATGCCCAGTACCAGCAACGAGAACAACCAGGCGAAACCGTCCATGCGCAGCACAAAATTCAGGCCAAGGCTCGGTAACCACAGGAGTTCTTCGCGAATTACGCCGCCGTGAGCGATCTGCGGATACAGCAGTGCTACCTGGACGGTGCCGACCAGGGCAACGAGCCCGGCTAAGACGGACTCGGCATTACGCGCGTTGTGCGGCAGGACAGCTGCCAGGCAACTGCCCAGGAACGGCAGAAGCAGTAGCACTATCAATGACATAGCGTTCTATTCTTGAAAGGTTTGCAAGGATCATACGTGCCGGGCCGTTTATCACCAACACGCAAGCTGTCGCAGAATCCTACAAAAGCGCTGTGACAAGCTGTTTTTTTATGACAGTTTTTTACAGAGCATAGTTTGCAAGTGGCGTTTCACAGGCCGATCTCTTGCTCGTGTGTCCCTGGCGTCTGCAAGGTTTCGCTCACTTGACGGTTGCGGCGAAGCTTTAGCTCGCTGACCACTACGGCAATGACGATCAACAGACCACCCAGCAATGCAATACCTGGCAGGCGCTCGCCGGCGATGCGCCCAACGATGCCTGCCCACACGGGTTCTCCCGCATAGATCAACGTGGCGCGCGTGGGTGACACCGACTTTTGCGCCCAATTCATCGCCACTTGGATCACCGCGCTCATGGCCCCTAGGCCTAACGCGCTAAGCAATAGCAACCAGGAGAAGTCAGGCAGACGTTCCTGGGTGGGGACAACCATCAGGAACGCTAGCAGCGAAGCGGTGGCCAATTGCACCACGGTGACGCGGCGCACATCCACTTGGCCTGCGAAGCGGCTGATCAGGATGATCTCGGCGGCGATGGCCACTGCGCTTACCAGGGTGACCACTTCACCTTCACTGAAATGCAAGGCGCCTCCCTCGGGGCCGGCCAGCAACATCAAGCCAATGAAGGCAAGGCCGATGCCGATGCTAGGCATGAGCCCTGGTCGGCGCCCCAACACCAGCCACTGTAAAAGTGGTACGAAAGGTACGTAGAGCGCTGTAATGAACGCTGACTGGCTGCTGCTGATGGTCTGCAGGCCCATGGTCTGCAAGCCGTAGCCCAGCATGATCGACACCCCGATCAACATGCCGGCCTTCAGTTCAGTGAAGGTCAGGCCTGCCAGTGCCCGCCCCGAAGCCAGCCCGACGAACAGCGCCGCTGCCGCGAAGCGCAGGCCGACGAAGAACATCGGGCCGCTTACAGTCATGACGTTATGGACCAGCAGGAAGGTGCCGCCCCATAGCATGGTGATGAATACCAGCACCATTTCCGCTTTGCTCAGGCGCAAAGACAAGGTGGGCTGCGGGCTGCTGGTTGGCTGGTTCATGATCTTGCGTACTCGGAGAAGGCGGCGCACAATCGCCGCAAATGAGCAGTATACTGCGCAACGGGTAAAGGTGAGCAATATAGTGCACAAAGATTCTTCGCGTCAGGCGTCGGTGCTACAGCATGTCAGCCTCAATGTGCGGCGCCTGCGCAATACAGCTGGCATGAGCCAGAGTGTTTTGGCAGAACGTTCCGGCGTCAGCCGGCGCATGCTGGTGGCGATCGAGGCGGGGGAGAAGAATGTCAGCCTGACGACCCTGGATGCTATTGCACAAGCGCTTGGGGTGGTTTTCAGCACGCTGATTCAAGCGCCCGATCAGCGTGATCCCAGCCGTATCGACGAGCTAGCCTGGGCCGGTGAGCATCCGCAGAGCAAAGCCGTGTTGCTGGCAAGCAGCAGTGCTCGGCGGGAAGTGGAAATCTGGGAGTGGACCCTCGCGCCAGGTGAGCGCTACGCCAGTGAGGCGGATGCCGAGGGTTGGAGTGAACAAATCTATGTGGCCGCAGGCCAACTGACGCTCGTCATCGAAGGCACGGAGCACTGTCTGGAAGTTGGCCAGTTTCATGTCTTCCCCAGCAATTGCCGCTACGCCTACCGTAATGATGGGCACGAACCGGTGCGCTTCGTACGCAACGTGGTGATCTGAGCGGCGCGCCGCAGCGCCCTGCTGACCGGCACCGGGGCACCGAGCAGCTCGTTTAGTCCACGGTAAATAGCCGTTCACGCATCGCTCATGGCAGATGCGGCCCTGGTCCTGCATCAGCCAGGTGGTCCTGGTGATTACGCAGCGGGCACTCTTTTAGCGACATGCAACCACAGCCGATGCAGCCATCGAGTTGGTCGCGCAGCTTGATCATCTGCTCAATACGTTGGCTCAAGTCATCACGCCAGCGCGCCGAAAGGCGCTGCCAGTCTTCGGCGTTGGGCGTGTGATCGCTTGGCAGCTCGGCCAAGGCAGCTGCGATCTGGGCCAATGGTATGCCCAAACGTTGGGCCATCTTGATCACCGCTACCCGCCGCAGCACTGCTCTGGGATAACGGCGCTGGTTGCCAGCGTTACGCGTGCTATGGATTAGCCCCTTGGTTTCATAGAAATGCAGCGCAGTTACTGCCACGCCGCTGCGGGCAGCCAGTTGGCCGACGCTGAGCATCTTGTCTTCGCTTACAGAGGAGGTAGTAGGCATGAGAAATACTGCTTGACCTAGAGTTAACTCAAGGTTTTACCCTGCTGGCCATTCCGTAGCAACGCTCGTAGGAAGGAGATCTGCCATGACCACCGCGCCACATTCTCTTTGGTTTACCCGGATGATCGAATATGAGGTGCCTTCCACACGCCAGGCAGCGCTGGCTGAAGCACTGATCGCGCGCAGTGAAGCGCTGGCTGAGCGGTGTCTGGGGTTGCAGAGTGTATCAATTGAGGCCAGCGATGATGGCAGCCGGGTTCTGCAATGCTTGCAGTGGCAGTCCCGGCTAGCGTGGGAGCAAGCTGCCCGGTGGTTCGCTCAAGAGCCTTTTCTGGAATTGCTCAGTCACTATCAGGCGCGGAGCGTCAATTTTGCTGCCTATCAGGCGCTACGCGGGCTGGTGCGAGGCAGCGATGGGGGCTTTCACTGCCCGCTCGCTTCGGATCACGCGTACCAAGGGGCGTAGTGTGGATAGCGGTCAAGACGCGCGCCTATAACCATTTCACTGATCCAGGAGGCAAGGATCGAACTGTACGCTTTCTGGCTCTGCTCGCTGGATAGGGCGTGATCGGCACCGTCGACGGTACGATGGGTCAGCGAATGGGCATTGATGAATGCAGAGCGGTAGCTCATCAAAGTGGTGTGCGGCACGTAGTCATCATGCTCTGACTCCACCAGCAGCACGTCGCCGGCAAATTCGGCGCAGGCGGCCAAGGCCTGATTGTCTGCCGGGCCGAGAACACGTTGGCGGTAGACGTTCAGTCGCTGACGGTCCAGGGCTTGTTTAGGCATGTTCCACTCATCGTCCCAATACATCGCCGGCACCCGCAACGCCAGCCATTTCACCGGCCGTTGCAAGCTGAGGAGAGTTGCCAAATAACCGCCGTAGCTGCTGCCGATGATAGCGATCGCACCGCTGTCCACAGCCGGGTGGCTGACCAGTCGATCGTACGCGACCAACAGGTCTTTCAGATTCTGTTCGCGAGTCACAGTCAGGCGCTGGCCTTCAGTCTTTTCATGGCCACGCAAGTCGAAAGTCATACAAACGCAACCCAGGCCGGTGATGTGCCGGGCCCGAGCCAGATCACGCTGTTGGCTACCGCCCCAGCCATGGACGAAAAGTATGCCGGGCATCTTGGGGCCAGGGCTGACTATGGTGCCGACGATGCTGTCATCATCGACCTGCAATTCCACGGTTTCACTCTGAATGCCGATGCTGGCGGATTCGCGCGTATTTGCTGAGTTGTCCGAGTTCACTGTCGTTTCCCTGATAGAAAAGCGTGGCGTCAGGAGGTAAATCGGGTGCGCCGTACACCTCGTGCGTGGATGCGCATACCTGCAGAAGAGCCGGATCATCAGCAAATGCTTGCAAAGCCAGTAGTTCGGCGCTGCTTGCCCCGCCCATTCGCCAAGATTGCTCAAGCACCCCACTGCGCACCTGGCCTTGGCCTGTGATGCCCCGGGCAACATCATAATTGCGCCGTGATGCGATGAAGCCTGGGAAGTGCTGCTCGGCAGCATGCTCATAAACCATGGCCTGATTGATCGCCAAGCGCAGGCAATCCTCCATGGGCCGCTGCAATAAAGCGAGATAGTCGCCGCGCACTACGATGAGCTCGGAACCTCCGTATACTTCGGCACCTTGATGGTCACGGGTAAGCTGCTGGGTGCCGTAGTAGCTGCAGGTCAGGCCGGCGACGCGAACCTGGCCGACGCTGAAGGTCTGTACGTTGCTCAGATTTTCTTCCAGTACTAGCCCCCATACTCCCAGCTCTCTTTCATCGATGTTGGCCAGCAGCGGCTCCAGTTCGTCCGCTTGGGTCAAGACTTGCTGGCCACGACCGGCACAGGCGCGCACTGGCTTGATCCTCAGTGGGCCTTCAAGCAGCAGCAACTGGGCCGCGCGACGGGCATCGACTTTACTGAACACCGTATAGCCGCGCAGCAGTGCGGTACTTGCCTGGGGAGCGAACTCGTTGGTCCAGCCATGCGGAAATCGGGCATCAGGCGGGAGCGGGTGGGATATGGCTTTGGTGGCCATGTAAGGTTGGCTAACCAAGCCGCCGAAGAAGTCCTGCTCGCCGGAAATACCCAAGGCGGCATAGCGTTCAGTGTCGACCAGGGTTTCGGTGGGAAGGTAATAGTAGTGAGAGTCTCCCCTAATCGGCGCTTCAGGCAGCACCGCATGGCAGCCCAGAAGCTGCGCCAAGCGAGCGGCCAGCTTCAGGTGTACGGCGTGTTCGTGCTCTGGGGTTCGCTCGCGGGTGTCGAGCAGAACTACGGCAGATTTCCGATGGAGGGCACTGGGCATAGCTAGGTGCCTGTGTGCAATGGATGTACAGGCTGTGAAGCTTCAGTCAGTGGGAAGTTCAGCCCGAATGGACTGACGGTCTCGCGTCAGCTGTAGGAATTGTCCTATTCGCAAAGCGTTCAGCGTGATTGCTCTTAGTCAGAGCGGTCGACGATTGCGACACGGTGTCAGCTGTTTCATTATTCTCCCTGTGGAATTACCCCCGAATTTTGGCAGGAGTGCGCATGAACGTTCAGAACACGATTGAGCAAAGTGTGCCAGAGCGCCTGATGCGCGTGCGCCAAGTCATGGCGCGTGAGGGCGTCGATGCACTACTGGTACCTTCAGCTGATCCGCATTTGTCCGAATACCTACCGGGGTATTGGCAAGGTCGTCGGTGGCTCTCGGGGTTCGATGGCTCAGTAGGCACATTGGTGGTGACTGCTGACTTTGCTGGCTTGTGGGCCGACAGCCGCTATTGGGAACAAGCGGAAAATGAGCTGACCGGCAGCGGTATAGCCTTGATGAAATTGCTGCCGGGTAAACCTGGCGCCTTGGAGTGGCTAGCAGAGAACATTCGCGCCAATGGCGCCGTAGCGGTGGACGGTGCGGTAATGGCGCTGTCTCAAGCGCGCCTGCTCGAGCAGAGCCTTGAGTCACGTCAGGCTCGGCTGATCACTGATCGGGACTTGCTTGGTGAAGTATGGGAGGCGCGTCCGACGCTACCTGATAACCCCGTCTATCAGCACCTGCCGCCTCACGCCACGGTCAGCCGTGCTGGCAAGCTTGGCCAGCTGCGCGCCAAGTTGCAGGAGAGGGGTGCTGACTGGCATTTCATTGCGACTCTCGACGACATAGCCTGGTTGTTCAACCTGCGCGGCAGCGATGTTTCCTACAACCCGGTTTTCCTCGCTTTCGCCTTGATCGGCATGGATCAGGCTTTCCTGTTCGTGGGGGCCGGCAAGGTCGATGAGCACCTGCGCCATGTCCTTGAAGCTGACGGTATCGAAGTGCGCGACTATTCGGCAGTGCACGATGCCCTGTCCGGGCTGGCGCCCAGCAGCCGGTTGCTCATAGACCCGGCTCGGGTGACTAGCGGTTTGCTCAAAGCGCTCGATGAACGGGTGCAACTGGTAGAGGGGTTGAACCCGACCACGCTGAGCAAATCCTGCAAGAGCGAAGACGAGCTGGTGCATGTACGCCAGGTAATGGAGCAGGACGGCGCTGCGCTGTGTGAGTTCTTCGCTTGGTTAGAGAACCATATGGGCCAAGAAACCATCACTGAGTTGACGGTCGATGAACAGTTGAGTGCTGCCCGCGCTCGTCGGCCAGGGTTCGTCTCGTTGAGCTTTGCCACTATTGCGGCGTTCAACGGCAATGGCGCAATGCCGCATTACCGCGCAACCGAAAAATCCCATGCGATCATCGAAGGCGATGGCCTATTGCTGATCGACTCCGGCGGGCAATATCTGGGCGGCACCACAGACATCACGCGTATGGTCCCAATAGGGACGCCGAGCCTGGAACAGAAGCAGGATTGCACTCGCGTGCTCAAGGGCATGATCGCTTTGTCCCGCGCCCGATTTCCGCGAGGCATTCTTTCCCCGCTGCTCGATGCCATCGCCAGGGCACCGATATGGGCAGATCAGGTCGATTACGGCCATGGCACCGGGCATGGCGTCGGCTATTTCATGAACGTGCATGAAGGGCCGCAGGTGATTGCCTATCAGGCCGCAACCGCGCCGCACACGGCAATGCAGGAAGGCATGATCAGTTCCATCGAGCCGGGTACCTACCGGCCGGGGGCGTGGGGAGTGCGTATCGAGAATCTGGTCGCCACTCGAGCACTGGGCAGAAGTGCATTCGGTGATTTCCTGTACTTCGAAACCTTGACGCTGTGCCCCATCGATACCCGCTGTCTGCTTCCCGACATGCTAACCAAAGAAGAGTTGGATTGGCTTGACCAGTATCACGCCCTGGTGTCAGAGCGACTTGCTCCCTTGCTGCAGGGCGCTGCACTGGACTGGCTGAGAATGCGTACTGCACCCGTCCAAGTGGCGTGATGGTGCTATGCACAAAAAAGGGCAGCTTGTGTGCTGCCCTCTCTTACTTACAGATGACGATCATGCTGCGGCTGGTGTAGCCAGCTGGATTGATGCCGAAGAGGTAATCCCCTGCCTCTTCGTCAGCGTCGCCTGAGCGTGCAACCACCTTGTAGCCGCGCGAGCTGCAGGAGGCAGCTGCCTTGCTGTAGCACTTGTCCCACGACGAAGACAGGCCGGAGCAATTGATATGCACGCCCTTTTTTCCTTTCCTGACCTCAGTCTTGGCGGTCGCGGCACATCCAGCGATGGCCAGGACAGCCAGGATGATCATGATACGTTTCATTCCTGTCCTTAAATGCAGGGCCCATCAGCACTGTGACCCTGGCGTTATCGCTTTGGTTCTTCCTGAATTTTCTTCGACTTCCGTGTTCGCTCAAGTAGATAGCGTAAAGATGATGATCGGGTTACAGCTTAATGAGGGAGGCTGATGAGGACAATGTTTAATCACAGCTAAATGAAGCTGATTCTCAAATCAGTCTGCGACAATGGCTGGCTTGGCTTCCCGCCGCATCGACAGCGTAGCGCCAGCCGAGGCCGCAATGATGGCGAGGATCGCCAGCCACTGAGTTGTGCTCAATACTTCGCCCAGGAACAACAGGCCTGAAAGAGCACCAATCGCCGGCTCTATGCTCATCAGGGTGCCGAAGGTGCGAGCTGGCATGCGAGTCAGGGCAACCATTTCCAGGCTATAGGGAAGTGCAGTCGAGAGAATGGCGACGCCCAAGGCCAGAGGAATGATTGCAGGACTCAGCAGTGCACTGCCAGCATGAACGATGCCTATGGGGGCAACGAACAGGGCTGCAACCACCACCCCCAAGGCGGCGCTCTGGATGCCGTGCTCCGCGCCTGCGCGTTGGCCAAACAAAATGTAGAGTGCCCAGCAGACACCTGCACCCAGCGCATACGCAGCACCCAATACATCCAGCGGCTGTCCGCCATGCCCTACTGGCAGCAATAGCAACAGGCCGGCCACAGCCAGAGCTATCCAGAGAAAATCCAGCGCACGGCGAGAGGCGAACAGTGCCACAGCCAGTGGGCCTGTGAATTCCAGGGCAACGGCAATGCCCAGCGGGGTAGTTTGCAGCGACATATAGAAGAGGAAGTTCATGCCGCCCAAAGACATCCCGTAGATAATGACGTTGCGCAGTGTCTTGCCGGTCATGCGCGCGCGCCATGGTCGCAGTATCAAAAGCATGATGATGCTGGCGAAAATCAACCGCAGAGTGGTGGTGCCTTGGGCACCGACTAGCGGGAACATGCTCTTGGCCAGGGATGCTCCGGACTGGATCGAAGCCATGGCAATAAGCAGCAGGCCAATGGGGAAAAGGGTGCTGGCCATGCTGCGGGCGGCGGTGTTCATTTCAGGGCGACAATCCTTTGAGCTGCACAGGGTGTGCAATATAGTGCGCAAATCCTGCGGGAGGGCGCAAGGTGTCTTGCCTGACGTTTTTCGCTGCGGGGCATGATTTCATACGATTATGACTTGACGTGGGTTCGAATCCCTTTATACTGCGCCTCACTTCCAGCGACATCGGAACGAAAAACTCCTTGAGATTCAACGAGTTAATAAGTTCGGGCGAGATTGGAAGCGCTTCGGTCGACTGATCGATAGGGTGGAGATGAAGGTTGACAGCGGTTTTAAACACTGTATGATTCGCCTCCCGCTACGAGAGATCGCAGCGAGTCAAGTGTTTGAAGCTAAACGAGTTTCTCGCAAAAAACTTCAAAATAAACGCTTGACAGCAAATGAGGAAAGCGTAGAATGCGCGCCT